>JBJFHW010000265.1:0-37658 GCA_051893965.1 Acutalibacteraceae bacterium | reverse complement strand
AATGAAAGACAAGCTTCAAAAAGGAGGCGGGGCAGTATGAAAAAGATTTTGAAAATTTTTCTTGCCGCTTTGGTTCTTACGGCTGTTTGTGCTCTTTCTGCCTTTGCCTATGAAAACGAAGAATACTACGGAAAAGCCGAAAAGGGCGAGGTCATCAATGTTTTCAACTGGGGCGAATACATCAGCGATTCCTATGAGGACGGCGCGCTTGATGTTAACAAGGAGTTTGAAAAGCTCACCGGTATCAAGGTCAATTATGTCACCTTTGAAAGCAACGAGGATATGTATGCAAAAATCAAAAACGGCGGTGCAAGCTATGACATCATTATTCCGTCGGATTATATGATTGAACGCATGATAAAAGAGGATTTGCTTCAGAAAATCGATGTTGAGTCTCTGCCGAATTATCATTACATCGACGAAAAATATAAAAATATGTATTATGATGAAAACAACGAATATTCTGTGCCGTATAATGTCGGAATGGTCGGATTGATTTATAATACGAAACTGGTTGATGAAACACCCACAAGCTGGAAAATTATGTGGGACGAAAAATATGCGGGCAAAATTCTGATGATTGATAACCCGCGCGACGCTTTCGCTATTCCGGAAAAAATTCTCGGTTATTCGCTCAACACCACCGATGAAAAGGAACTCGGCGATGTTGCACAGATGCTTATTGACCAGAAGCCGCTTCTTCAAAGCTATGTTATGGACGAAATTTTCAACAAAATGGAAAGTGGAGAAGCTGCTATGGCGCCTTATTATGTCGGCGATTACATCTTAATGCATGAAGAAAATCCCGATCTTGCTTTTGTTTATCCCGAGGAGGGCGTTAACATTTTTGTTGATGCAATCTGCATTCCGAAAACGGCGCAGAATGTCAGTGCGGCAATGAAATATATCAATTTCCTGCTTGACCCGGAAATTGCCTATTCCAATGCGGTTTATATCGGCTATGCAACGCCCAACACGGCTGTGCTTGAAAATGAAGATTATGCCGAAATGGCAAGCAATCAGTATCTTTATCCCGATGAAGAGCATATGCCGAAAACCGAATATTTCCATAATCTTCCGCAGGAAACGCTCGATATGTTTTCCGATTTGTGGAACGATATCAAGGTTGCTGGTTCAAACAATACGCATATTTATATCGGCTTTGCAGTGGTAGCGGCGGTTATTGTTACTTATGCAGTTTATAAAAGCATAAGCAAGAAGCGGCGGGAATATTGGTACGATCATTAAAATTCCGTTTTCGGAAAGCCGGCCGGACGATCTTTGTCTGATTCTGGCTGAAATTTACGAAAATATTTTTTCAGAGGCATAACATTGTTTATGCCCCTGTTTTTTTGCTGCTTTTTTTAAATTATATGTTAATAGTTTATTTGAAACATGATTATGCAGGATAATTAAAAACGGTAGATTTCATTGCTTGAAAAATTTAAATATTTTTTAGATGCTTTTTACAAAAATTTCGATAATTTATGTATATTTTTTCTTTCATCAACGCTTGACAATTTTCGTCAAATGTATCATAATTATATTAGCATGGTCTAACTATGTATTAGCATCGGCTAATTGAAACTATATTTGAAGTAAAATAATCATTTTACATGAGAGAATATAAGGAGATGTGATCATGAACAAAAGATTATTTGAAAAAAACAATATGCTCAAAAAAACAGTGGCAATGTTTATGTGCATACTGATGCTTCTGTCTGCCGTTCCTGCGGGAATGGCGGTGCTTGCTGCAGATTCTTCGTCGGGTTCGCAGACGGGCAGTGCCTCTTCACAGGCAAGGCTTGAATTGAACTTCAACAAGAACTGGAAGTTTAATCTCGGCGATGCAAGCGGTGCGCAGGCGAAAGCGTATGATGACAGTGCATGGGAAAGCACACAGCTTCCGCATGATTTCAGCATCAGTCAGGATTTCACAAACGACGGCACAGAGGTTGAATCGGGTAACCTGCCGGGCGGCACAGGCTGGTACAGAAAAATGTTTACCATGCCCTCCGACTATGCCGACAAAGAAATTATACTCAACTTTGACGGTGCCTACAACAACGCTTATGTTTATGTTAACGGACAGCTTCTTTGTGAAAATCATTACGGATATAACTCCTTTTCAGTAAACATCAGCGATTACATAGTTTGCAACGGCAGCACATGGAACATCGTTGCCGTTAAGGTTGTAAGCGAAATGGCTTCAAGCCGCTGGTATCCGGGTGCCGGTCTTTACCGCGATGTTACAATGACAATTGTAAATCCGGTTCATGTTTCACTTTACGGCACAAAAGTTACAACAACCGACAACACAACAATGGACGCGGTTGTTACGGTTCAGAATGAATCCTCTTCAGCTTCTTCAGTCACACTGAAAAATGAAATTCTCGATGCAAGCGGCAGTGCTGTTGCAACGAATTCCCAGAGTGTCAGCGTTCCTGCTTCTTCAAGCACTGACGCTTCGGTTTCAATGACTGTTTCAAATCCGAATTTGTGGGATATTGACAACCCTTATCTTTATAAACTGAGAACAACCGTTCTTGATGCCGACGGAAACGAACTTGATGTTTATGACACCGATTTCGGCTTCAGAACCATTGAATGGAATGCCGACACAGGCTTCTACCTTAACGGCAACAGCGTAAAGATCAAAGGTATGTGCATGCACCACGACCAGGGCGCCTTGGGTGCGGCTCAGGAATATGACGCCATATATAGACAGGTAAAAATTCTTAAGGATATGGGCTGTAACGCAATCCGTACAAGCCATAACATTCCCTCTAAGGTTCTTCTGAAAGTCTGCAACGAGCTTGGTATGCTTGTTATGGAGGAATTTTTTGATGACTGGGATTCACCGAAAAACGGGAATACAAACGATTTCAGCAAATATTTCAGCGTTAACCTCAGCGCTTCCAACAATGTTATCGGCGGCTCTTCAAGCATGACATGGGCACAGTTTGCGCTCACGCAGGCCGTTAAACGCGACCGCAACGATCCGTGCATTATTCTTTGGTCGTGCGCAAACGAACTCAATCACGGTTCTTCAAATGCAAATTATATGACAATCGCTGCGCAGATTAAAACATGGTTAGATGCTCTTGACACAACCAGACCGCTTACACAGGGCAATAACCAGAGTGCAATTATGAATATCGACCAGTATATGGGTGTTATCGGCGGTAACTATTATCCCGCAAACTGGCAGAACTTAAAAACGGCAGGAACGCTCACAAAGCCGTTTGTCGGAACCGAAACCGTTTCGGCAATCACAACCCGCGGTGTTTATTCCTATACCTCCAACAATCAGGGCGGAAAAGTCGGAAACGATGCATACACGCTTTATTCTTATGATAATTCAGCCGTTTCATGGGGCAACACTGCCGCATACAGCTGGTATTACACAGCCAAAAACGATTGGTATTCCGGCGAATTCGTATGGACAGGCTTTGACTATATCGGCGAGCCTACTCCGTGGTACAGCAGCAGCGCCGGAACGTCCACCGTTCCCAACAGCTCCTATTTCGGCGTAATCGACACGGCCGGTTTCCCGAAAGACCAGTTCTATCTTTACAGAAGCTGGTGGCAGACAAATGATACCACGCTTCATCTTCTTCCCGGAACATGGGACAGTAATAATCTTTATCTTGTTGACGGTTATGCCTATGTAAATGTTTATTCCAATGCAGACCACATTGAGCTTCTTCTCAACGGTGATGTTATTGCAAGAGCGCAGTCGGCAACCGTAACAACCGATAACGGCTTTGAATATAAGACATGGACAGAAGAAATTGTTGATTCTTCAAACTGCAACACAAATGAAATTTATACCGGCGACGGTCACGACCTCTATGCTCAGTTCGGTGTTAAATATGCCGCAGGAACGCTTAGTGTGAAGGCATATGACGAAAGCGGAAATGAAATTAAAGACACAGTCGGAACAAACACTGTCAGCTCGACTGCAACCACTGCAAGAATTGTTTCAAGAGTCTGGGGTGACGATGACTTCACCGCCGATTCGGACAGCTTTGCTTATATTGAATTTGAAGCTGTTGATGCAGACGGAAACTTTGTTAACGATTATAACGGAACGCTTAACATCAGCGTCAATAACAACGGCGAAATTGTCGGTGTGGATAACGGTTTCCAGGGAACTGACCAAAAATTCCAGCAGAAGTCCGTTCTCACTTCCGACACAACCGCAACCATTCAGATGTTCAACGGCAGAGCACTTGCAATTGTCAGAACAACCGAAACGCCGGGCGATGTTGAAGTTACTGCAACGAACAGTGATTCTCTTTCGGTTGTCGGCTCAACCTTTACCGCTCAGGCTGAAGTGAATGAAGAACTGACAGATGAATTTGAAGAAGTGATTCTTCAAAGTGATCAGCCCTATGTGGCTTCACAGTATGATATATATGAAATGTATAAGGCCGAAGTGGAGGCTCTTGACGAAATAACAACCGAAGTTCAGTATGCTCTTTATTCGGTTTATGCTCCGACAACCATGACAGCCTCTGCGTCTGCAAGCTTTGCCAATCCGGGCGGAAATGTCGCGTTTAAGTCTGACAGCACGGGAACATATAATAACTCCGCAGTTCTTTTTGACGGCACCGACAGTGTTACTTCTCCGACAGCAAGCAACACCATGTGGACAGGCGTTGATCAGCTGGCCGGTCAGTATTATCTGATTTCTCTTCCGGCTGCCGTAACAATGGATCAGATAACCATTTCCGCTCCGCAGCACAGAGCTTCAACCTGCACTGCCGTTGTTGAAATTTCCTCCGACGGAACAACATGGACGCAAATCGGCGATTATGTCATTACGAACAGTGAGGCAACATCGGCTGTTACCCACAAGACATATACATTTGATGACACGGCTGTTAAGCAAATACGCATTCGTCTTACCGAAGACAACTCCGGCTATTGGTGGGCACTCAGTGAAGTTGCGGCATCTCTTGATTCAACAGCCATCGACCTTGCAAACCTGACGGTTGCCGGCGTTGATTATGTTCCCTCCGGAGCATATATAATCACAGGTGCGGCAACAAACAACCATGCAACAGGTGTTATGACAAATTCCGAGCTTACATCAGGCTCACAGCAGGGCTTCTCTTCGGACGGTTCAACCGGTACGCCTGATGCGGCTTCAGACACTTGGTATTTTGAAAGACTTGATAACGGTAATTATTATATATACTATTTTGAAGCAAATCAGAAATGGTATATGAACCTCGGAACAAGCACTGCAACGCTCACAAAGAGCGCAACGCCTCAGGAATTGACGGTAACACTTAATTCCGGTGCTGACAACAGCACTGTAACAATCGGCAACGGTTCACAGTATGTCAACTATTTCGGTTCAGATCCGGAAAACTTTGTTGCCTCTTGGTCAAACGGAACTGCATTAACGCTTTATACAACAGACGGAACAACGGTTACACAATGGAGCAAATATAACCCTGTTCCTGTCATTGAGGACGGCGTTTATATCATCTATAACTTATACAATAATAACGGTTATGTACTTTCAGGCAGTCTTTCAAGCAGTAACTCGCATCATGTGCTTCACTCAACGGCAACGGTAACCGATAATATTCTTAAAACAGATGCTGCAAATGAATATACCTTTACCAAAGTAAACGATAATTCGTTATATACCTATTACATTCAGAATTCTTCCGGTCAATATCTGAATTTCGGAACCGGCAATACATCATTGTCATTC
This sequence comes from Acutalibacteraceae bacterium, assembly GCA_051893965.1. Classification (GTDB taxonomy): domain Bacteria; phylum Bacillota; class Clostridia; order Oscillospirales; family Acutalibacteraceae; genus UBA6857. Next base: position 31,924 of record JBJFHW010000265.1, on the reverse strand, counting down.
TCCGATACACCGCAGGCTCTTACGGTTGCTGTGCTTGATGACGGAAGAATCGGAATTTACAGCGGCAGTCAGTTCCTGGATAATTACAGCAATCAGGGCGTTTTCTCAACATGGACCAGTACGGTTTCGGGTATATCTGAAAACAGAAAAATGACCCTTTATTCAAAGGAAAATGCAACTGCTTCGTCGGAAGAGCAGGGAGCACTTTATACAGCGCTCAATGAAGCGATAACCTATATTCCCGGAACGTACAGCGCTGAATCTTATGATGTTTTGCTTGCCGCTGTCAGAGACGGACTGAGCGTTTATAACAACAGCAGTTCAACCGCGCAAGAATTAACTGCGGCTGCCGAGGCAATCAATGAGGCAATTGCCGGTCTGACCACTTCCATCAAGAAGTTCCCGTCCAGACTCATCAAATACGGCTATGATCCGACTTCATCAACTCCTTACAGCGTCGGCGGTCAAACCTTTAACAGCCAGACATATGCTGCAATGGAAGCAGCCATCAGAGCAAACGATGATTTAATGAATCAGATCAAAACAATCATTGATTATGACGGTACGAACGGAACAACATGGACAGATTCTTATGCTGACACAGCGCTTGATACGGTTATTACTCAATATGCAAAAATATACAGCCTTGTATTTTCCGGCTATGTTGTTACAGGCGGAAGTAACATAAATAACACCATTCTCTTTACTGCCTGGAACTATTGGGCAAAGAATAACACTCAAGGCGCCGAAGAAACCGGCAACGAAGGTGCATCTGTTCAGGGACTTTTCAGTGAAACACTGAACGAAGACGGAGTTCCGGCATCGCACACGGCATATGACCTTGAAAACGGTCTGAGCTATTTAAGCGGTGATTCATCGGGTGGTTTAAGGTCGAATCAAACTGTCAGTGTCAGCACCGACGGCAGCACAAACAAAACGATTACGCTCACGCCGCTTAACAACATCAGCGTCTATGCTCCCGATTTCTTCTCGGCAAACAATGTTGACGGAACGACTGACGGTTCTTACAGTAAGTTCTACTGGGATACGGAATTCCCGTTTATCATGACAACCGATGAATACGGAATTAACCAGTATGTTTATGATTCATCAGATTCAAAATATATGTTCAGAGCAAAATATGATGATGATACACAAACGGCTGTTTCCGAGCTTGTTGAAACTTCTGACTGGGATGTCAACAGAGCAAACAAAGGCACAGGTCAGGGCTTCTTCCCGTTCAACTATCAGCTTGACGATGATCCGAGTGATGATGTTCTGACAGGTGAAAGCGCAATCTATCACTACGGTATGACATTCTCAACCGATTTCTTTATTCCGGCCGGCGGAAGATATGCAGGAAGCGGAAATGATATTGTGTTTGACTTCTCCGGAGACGACGACGTTCTTGTTTATATTGACGATGTTCTTGTTCTTGACAACGGCGGTCTTCACGGTGCAAGAGGCTGTTCCATCAATTTCACCGAAGCTTCTGTTTCTTATCAGTATGCAATGGATGTAACCGAAGGAACCGTTAAGAGCACAACCGAAAATGATGTTGTCTATAAATACGGCGAAGAAAACACGGGAATCAGTGCAGATAATCAAAGAGCAATTGATTATCTCCATGAAGTTTTAACCGACGGTCAGAAGCACACCTTCTCGTTCTTCTATCTTGAACGCGGTTCAACCGATTCAAACTGCAAGATCTCTTTCAACCTTCAGCAGGTTTCCGAGCATATTTCTCTTGTTGACCAGACGCTTGTTGCAGACTTCAGTCTTCCGATTACCTATGATGTAACAACCAACAATACGGTTTCCGAAGCTGCACAGGAAACAGGCGTAACGGTTAATTATATCGGAATTACAGACAATGTTGAAACTGCGGTTACTTTCACAAGCCCGTCCCCGCTGACTGCCATTCCGGACTCCGGAATACTCAGTCAGAGCGGAACTTACGGCGATTATACCGTAAGCAGTGCCGGTGTTGTGACCTATGATCTCAAGACAATGCAGTTTAACGGCAGTGAATCATTCTATCTGTGTGCTGAAATTACCGATGACCCGACCTATTCCAGCGGAACGATTTATTATGCCTTTGAAAAAATCACATTCATTCCCGCAACCAATATTTATTATGAAGAAGATTTCCGCGAGGGAATTGAGGGAGGAATTTCTTATACTGACGGTACGGTTCCGACCGGCTTTGACAACACAAGCACTCAGTACGGTATCTGGAACACCGTAACGGACGGACAGAAAGCGGCAAATCAGGCGGCTGACCTTGTCGGCGATGTCAATGCAAATGTTTACGGCTATGATCCGGCATATGAAAGCTTTGCAACTTTCTCAAATGCTTCGGCAAAGAAAGTAACCGTCAGCACAAAGAATAATCCGAATAAAACATACAGCGGCGGTTCAGGTTCAAGCTGGCCAAAGGTTCAGTTTACTTTCACCGGAACAGGCTTTGATTTAATCAGTGTCACAGACTGCACAACGGGTATTTTCACCGTTGAAGTTTATGAGGGTGCCGACACAACAGGCAAGCGAGTAAAACGCAATATTGTTGATACCTATTACGGTTATTCTTATGCAAAGCTTTATGCCGATGAAAACGGCGAGCCCACAAGTGCTGATACCGGCACACCGCTTTATTGGACAAAGAATAATCACTGCACAACCGGTACAACCTATTACGGTGAAAACGGCGTTATCACAAACGATGTTTATTACTATGATGTATCCGGAAGCGGCTACACAACAACGCCGACCTATTATGACGCATCAGGTAATCTGACGCTTGAAGAAACAGATAATCCGGCTTATTCATACGCTTATGCTTACGGCTGGATTAAGGACGAAAATTCAAGCACGGATTCACTTTATCAGATACCCGTAATCGGAATTGACGGTCTTGATTATAAGCAATATACGGTTATTATCACACCGATGTTCTCAACGCTATACGGTCATTATAATGAAGATACGGTAAACGGCGAAAGCATCAAGAGTTATGACCTTTATGTTGACGCAATCCGCATTTATGATCCGGCAGGAAAAGACGACGATATAAGCGACAGCAAGATTGCCGATTCTTATAAGACAGACGGTGAGGCCTACAGCGATTATATCGAGCTTCGTGATATGCTCATCGGTGCCGATTCATTCGGTGAGACCGATTTGCAGCACGGTATCATCTTCATTGACGGTATTCCCGCTCTTGATAACGATCTTGAAAAATATAAGAATGCAGGCCCCAACAACGAACTTTATCTTTGCTCCGGTCAGGCGGTAGCGTTTGAAATCTGGGCAACGGCAGTTCCGTCCGATGTTCAGTTCTCTGCAAAGGCAGCAAAGGGTCAGCCGGTTGTATCGCTGACATATGACAGCCAGACTGCGGAAAAAACGCTTTCCAGTGCAACGGAAATGTATTATCCGTTCAATTCCGTTTTACCGATTGCAAACAAGCTGACCTGGACGCAGGTGACTGTTGACGGCAAAGCTTATTACACTACGGGAACAATAGTTATTGCAAACTCGGCCGAGCAGGATACGATTCTTTCAATCGGAAACATTAAGTGGACATTCTCCGTAACAGGCGCTCAGGGATATTTCAGAATTCCGACCGAGCCAATTGCAGAAACCGTAACGCTTATGGCAACAAGAAGAACGCTCAGCAGCGCCTATGCTTCCGTTTCTTCAATGTATACGGATTTGTCAATATCCGATGAAGATGTAAGCGTTGAAAACAGCGATATTCTTCCCGGAGACGATATTATAATTACCGTTCAAACATCAGAAGATGTCAAGACGCTTTTGATCAGAGATTCAGACGGAAACATTGTTGAGACTGCCAACATTGAAGAGGTTGCTTCCGAGCTTGAAAACGACAGCACAAAGCAGTGGAAGATTACTCTCAGCGAGTCCGAAGCCGGAACATATGTTTACACGGTGACAGGTGTTAACGAATACGGACTTGAGGGCAGTGATCCGGTAACATTTACCGTTACGGTCAGCAACATTCCCGATGCTGATAACGAGGAAACAAAATCTTTCTTTGAAATGATCAAAGGGTTGTTTGAGAAGATTATTGATTTCTTCAAAAAGCTCATCGGCTATTTTAAATAATTGCAATGCAGGGAGGAAAACTTATGAAAAAGAAATACGTAAGTCCGAAAATTTTCTATGAGTCATTTGAACTTTCGTCAAGCATTGCAGCCGGATGTGAGGTTCTTTCAACGCCTATGGCAGCGTTTATCTGTCCGGTTAATGACCCGGAAATCGGCGGAACCATTTTTTCAGATGATAATATTTGTGATTATACATCACCGAGCATCTATGATAAAGTCTGCTATGATGTTCCGCTTGAAAATCACAACGTTTTCGCTTCATAATGAAATGACACACTGCTTAAAATAATCAGGTATAGAGCTTTGTCCACTCCGGCAACAGAGCGGGCAAAGCCAATGCTTTTGTATTTATCATGCTCAGCGGCAGGCAGTGTTTGCCGGTTTAAGCAAAAGGCAGATTGTTTTTGCTCCGTTTTGTCTGATCCGGCATGAAAATCAGCAATATTATCTTTTGATGTCGAACAATTCAAAGCCGCTGATTTCAGCGGCTTTGAATTGTTTAAAGAGCGTCCGATAAAATCCATATGTTAAAAGAAAGGATGTTATGATGAAGGATAACTGTTTTTTCAAAAGAGCAACAATTGTTTTGCTGTTGCTTGCTTTTACTGTTTTGTTTTTTGCTTCCTGCACAAAGAAAAATGTTGATGCCGACAGTCCGGAAACAAATGTTTCAGCAACAACAGCTGAAAATGAAAAGAGCAGCACTGAAAAACAGGACAGTCAAGCAACTGAAAACGATGAAATGAGCGGCATAACACTTTCTGAAGAAGAAAAGGCTATGAGTAAACAGAGTGATGAAAGCAAAACGGAAACTTCTGAAAAACCGGAAGAAACAACCACAAAGGCAGATTATGACACAGTGAATTTTCAATCGGATTCCTCAGCGAGTGTAACCGTCAAAAACACGGTTGTCAATCAGTGTTTAAAAATTAAAAGTGTCGGCGAATCAGACGGTGTTTTGTGCGTAACAGTTACAAATGCTTCCGACGCCGATATTGAATACTGCGTTTTAAAATGCAAAGTCGGAAAAGAAGAAGCTGTTTTCAGCTTTTCGGTTTTGCCGAAAGAGCAAAGCGCGGTTGCCTGTGAGCAAAACGAGATGAAGTATAAGGAAAATATGGATTTTTCTGCCTGGCGCGTCGAAAACAAAATTAATTTTGAGCAGGAGCTTAGCCTGTATGAGAACATTTTTGATGTGCATTGTGAAAACGGTTCCATCGAAATTAAAAACAAAACCGAAAACAATATTGACGCAACAATAAAAATTTGCTATAAAAATCTTCAAAGTAAAAATCTTTATACCGCAAATGCCTATCTTGTCAGTATCAGCGGACTGAAAAGCGGAGAAAGCAAGCAGATTTTTCCGGAATATCTAGACGCTGAAAACGGCAGGGCGATTTATATTGAGTATGATAAGTGAGTATATTAAATTCGGAAATATAACGCTGAAACTGAATTTACCGCAGGAAACGGCAGGCAAAAAAACATATGAGATTTTTTGCTGCGATGCAGAAACTGCCGATTTTGAAATCAATTTTTGTTTCAGTGATTGCTTGCCGAAGCCTGAAAAGAACGCGCAGTGTTTCCGTTTCCCGGATAAAATTGTGATGAAACAAGAAAAAGTCTGCCGCGTCTTTTATAAAAACAGAGCCGGCAATGATTTTTATGCTGTCAGAGAAATGCAAGACGGTTCTTCTCAAATTAATATTTTGCTTGAAAGGTCAATTCAGAACGGATTCTGGGCAAGATTTGTTCTGAACACAATCGGAATTGAAGAACTGGCATTAAAAAAAGGCGGCGTTGTTTTTCATTCTTCGTTCATTGAAAAAGACGGAAAAGCCGTTTTGTTTACGGGACCGTGTTCAATCGGAAAGTCAACGCAGGCGGATCTTTGGAATACGTATAAAAATACACCGGTTGTTAACGGCGATAAGAGCTATATTTATATTGAAAACGAAACGGTTTATGCATCGGGATTGCCGTTTTCGGGCTCGTCGGGAATTTGCAGAAACAGCGTTTTGCCGCTTGATTTTATTGTAAAGCTTGAAAAAGCAAAGGAAAACACCGTGAAAATGCTTTCTAAAAAAGAAGCGTTTTTAACTGTGTTGAAATCCTGCTATGTTCCGTGCGGATTCGGCGAAGAAGCGGGAAAAATTGCTTCGCTGATTGCGCAAAAAAGCAAGGTTTGCTCTTTTGCGTGCTTGCCCGATGTTTCAGCTGTTGAAACGCTTGCAAATTTTTTTGAAAAGGAGAAAAGCAAATGGTAAAATCTGCCGAGCCGATGATGTCGGGATTTCTTCATAAACGTGCATTGCAGCTCGGTGTTCCGATTTCGGGCATTTTTGAGCTGACTTCTGACTGCAATTTCAGCTGTCCGATGTGCTATGTTCATTCTTTTCAAAAAAGGAACGAAGAACGAAGCGCAAAAGACTGGCTTTCTCTTGCAAAGCAGGCAAAAGCTTCGGGAACGCTTTTCCTTTTGCTTACGGGCGGCGAACCGCTTTTAAGAAGTGATTTTGAAGAAATCTATGTCAATCTTTGCAAAATGGGTTTTATGCTTTCGATAAATTCAAACGGCTCTTTGATCGAAGATTATATGCCTGTTTTCAAAAAATATCCGCCGAGCAGAATCAACATTTCTCTTTATGCGGCTGACAGAGAAACCTATAAACGCTTTTGCAAAGCCGACAAATTTGAAAAAGTTGTCAGCGCAATCGAAATGCTGCAAAAAGAAAAAATATCCGTCCGGCTTAATTCTGTTTTTACCGCTGAAAATTATGACCAGGCAGGGGACATCATAAACTTTGCAAAAGAACATGATTTAAAGCTGAAGCCCACAGCATATAATTATCCCCGGCTTCGCGTTAACGGCAAGGCAGGGCAAAATGAGGCAAGATTAACACCGCAAGAGGCGGCGCGCTGTGCGGTGGAAAGTGATTTGCTCAGATTTGACACGGAAACCTTTGTGAAAAGAGGCAAACGGCTTATCGCTAAAGCTGATGAAAGCACAGATACCGAATCTTTTACACACATCAGATGCAGGGCAGGGCGCTGCTCCTACTGGATCACATGGGACGGAAAAATGCGTCCGTGCGGCATGATGACCGAGCCGGAAACATTTCCTTTTGAAGACGGATTTGAAAGTGCATGGAATCAGCTGAAAGAAAAGGTCAGAAATATCAGGCTTTCGCCCGAATGTTCCGTTTGCGAGCGGCGGGTTTCGTGCCCGGTTTGCGCGGCAATGTGTTATGCCGAAACAGGATCGTTTAATAAGAAACCGGAATATGTCTGTTCGATGTTTCATCACACCTGTGCGCTGACCGAAGAACAGCTTTTGAAAATCGGAACTTTTGAAGATAGTACAGATTTGAGCAGTGATGCTTCTCAGGAGGGGTTTTGTGAATATTAAAAAAGAGTTGGTATTAAGAGAGATTATGGGCGAAAATGTTCTCGTTCCGTGCGCAGAAGCCGTCATTTCAAACAACGGTCTTTTTATGCTGAATGAAACAGGCTTATTTATCTGGAAAATTTTACCCGAAGTCTCAGATGAAAAAGAAATTCTTCAAAGGCTTTTAGAAGAATATGACATTGATCCGAAACAGGCAAAAGCGGACATCAGCAATTTTTTGTCTGCTTTAAGGGATTATGAAATTATTGACTGAATAAACAAAATTGCCCGTTACCGAAAAAAAGTAACGGGCAATTTGTTGTTTTTATGTTTACTGAAGATTATATTTTTCAATATATGCATGAATCTTGCCGACGGGATTGAGAAATGCGCTGACAGATTCATCATGGTTGAGCGTGTCAATGATAAGTGCGCAATATTTGGACATATCAACAAGCTGATACCACGGACGCTCAAGAAGCTCCTTTGGAGTATAAATCAAGTTGGTTGTGAAGATTTTATCAAACATGCCGGCTTCATATGCTTCATCAAAAATTTTAAGACCGGAGGTGAAAAGACCGAATGATGAGAAAATGAAGATGCGCTTTGCATGAAGATTTTTCAGCTGTCTGCAAACGTCAAGCATACTCGCGCCGCTTGAAATCATATCATCAACAACGATAACATCTTTTCCCTCAACATTTGAACCGAGAAATTCATGCGCTAAAATCGGGTTGCTGCCGTTAACAATTTTTGTGTAGTCTCTGCGCTTATAGAACATACCAAGCTGAATACCGAGAACCTGAGAATAATATACACAGCGCGACATTCCGCCTTCGTCGGGAGAAATCATCATTGTTTTGTCAGCGGTGAACTTAATATTATTGTCAACGCTCTTTGCAAGTGCCTTAATCATCTGATAAGTCGGCGAAATGCTTTCAAAGCCGATTCTGATTGAATTCTGAACTCTCGGGTCATGCGCGTCAAAGGTGATGATGTTTGAAACGCCCATGTTTTCAAGCTCCTGCAAGGCAAGGGCGCAGTCAAGCGATTCTCTTGCTGTTCTGCGGTGCTGTCTGCCCTCATAAAGCATCGGCATGATTACGGTTATTCTTCTTGCTTTTCCGGCGCAGGCTGAGATCACTCTTTTTAAATCGGCAAAGTAATCATCGGGGCTCATCGGAATCTGAAGCGGTTCGCCGTCCTTGTCTCTGAGGTCATACATTTTGTAAGTTACGCTGTAATTGAAACAATCGCATAAAATAAAAAGATCATATCCTCTGATGGTTTCGTTGATAACGGCTTTTCCTTCACCTGTGGAAAAACGCGGATAGGAAACATCAATAAGATATGAATCTCTTTCATAACCTTCAAGACAAAGGAGCTTTTTGTTGTCACACTGAACCGCCTTGCGGCAGGAAACAATATAGCTGTCAATCTTTTTTGCCAGTTCTTCGCAGCCCGGCATAGCAATAATTCCGAGTCTGCCCTGAGTGATTGTCGTAAGTTCATCTCTGTAAAATGATGACATATTTTTATCCCTCCAAAGATAATAACTTCACTTTTTATTTTACCTTTTTCTACAAACTTTGCAAGACATTTATGACATTTTATTAAAAAAAATGTTTGAAAATTAAGAAGAATATTTGTTGATTTTAACCAAGGGGAGAATATAATGCGGAATGCGGAATTAAACGAAGTTCCGAATTAATTAAGTGTAGCTATATTCAACATTGGCTGAAATGTCGTCATCAATACCTGTTTCCGTGCATTTTTCCAAAACAAGTTTTTTTACTTCATCGGCTGTCAGCTTGCAGTCGAACGGAATGACCAGATCAAAAACAAGCTTTTTCGGCGAACCGGCAACAATTCTGAAATCATGTATCGAAAAACTGCTGTCCGCTAGCTCAACGGCTTCGGTAACAGTCAGACGCAGCTTTTCATAATTTTCATCATTTGCTGAAACCGGATCGATATGCGCAACGAGCTGAATGGAAAATTTTTCAAGAACTTCGTTTTCAATGTCGTTGACAATATCGTGCGCGGTAACAAGATCGGTCGAATCGGAAAGTTCAATATGTACCGAACCGAAAAGACGGCTTTCACCGTATGAATGGATCACAAGATCATGAATGTCAAGCACGCCCTTGTGATTTTTCATCAGTGCAACAAGTTCGTCAACAAGCTGCGCCGACGGGGGATTGCCGAGAATAATGCCGATGGATTCTTTGAGAATCTGATAACCGGAATACATAATCAGAAGCGCAACGGCAATTCCGAGTATACCGTCAATGGATTTGCCTGTAAATTTGGCAACAATCAGGGAAACAAGCGTCAATGAGGTTGCGGTGATGTCGCCGATGCTGTCTTTCACAGCGGCGGAAAGGGCAGGAGAAGAAATCTTTTTGCCTAAGTATCTGTTAAAAAGTGCCAGCCAGAGTTTGCTGAGAATGGAAAGAACCAGCACGCAAACAGCCGGTATGCTGAAAACAATCGCCTGCGGGTGAAGAATCTTGTCAACAGAGGATTTGATCAGTTCAATGCCCATGATCTCAACAATAAAGCCGACGATCAGTGCGGCAACATATTCAATTCTGCCGTGACCGAACGGGTGCTGTTTATCGGGCTTTCTGCCCGCCATTTTAAAGCCGAAAAGCGTAACGATGCATGAGCCGGCGTCTGAAAGGTTGTTTAAAGCATCGGCAGTGATTGAAATGCTGTTTGAAAGCATACCGATGATAAATTTGCCGGTTGTCAGCAAAAGATTCACAACAATTCCGACAGCTCCGCTGAGTATTCCGTATTTTTCACGAACCTGCGGATTTTTGGTATTTTCATAGTCTTTTACAAAAAGCTTCAAAAGAATACGAAACATAAAAATTCCTCCGTAACAAAAACCGGACTGAACAGCCCGGAAAATTTTTAATAATGGTTATTCTATTTTATGCAGTTATTTGCTTGCATTTTCAACCATGTGAACATCAAGCTGATTAAACGGGATTTCAATGGAATTTTTGTCAAAGGCATATTTGATTTCTTCCTGCATATAAAAATATACGTCCCAATATTTTTCGGTGTTGCACCAGATTCTTGTGACAAGATTTATGCAGCTTTCTTCATGCGACATAACAAAAACTGCCGGCTGCGGATCTGTCAGAATGTCCGGATTGTTTTTGACAACGTCAAGAATCACGTCCCTTGCTTCGCCGATGTCCTGTGAATAGGAAACTGAAAAATTCAAATCCAGTCTGCGTTTACCCTCGGCGGAAAAATTGACGATGTTGCCCGTTGTGATGTGAGAGTTCGGAATGATGACTCTTTTGTTGTCGGGAGTAACAATGACCGTGTTCATGAAGCGAATTTCGGCAACACAGCCCTCCTGACCGTCAACGCTGATGTAATCGCCCAATTTAAACTGTTTGTTGAACAAAATCTGAAGTCCGCTGGCAAACTGGGCGATGCTGTCTTTCAAACCCATTCCGGCGGTGATTCCGAGTGCACCGATTGCCGCAAAAAACGAATTGACATTGAAAAAAAGCGATAGGGCAAACAGCAAAAACAAAAACTTGAGCACAAAAGAAATCATGTTTTTGACAAATTTATAAACAGAAGCGTCAACACCTCTTGCTTTCATCGCCTTTACGGACAGATTTGAAACAAACTTTGAAAGCCAGAACCCGATCAGAATAATCAAAACGGCAACAATGATTTTCGGAACAGCCGAAATGAGCTTATTGACAGGGTCAAGTTCCTGCCAGAATTGGCTGAATTTGCTGACAGCTTCTTCGGTTGAAACAAGGTCGCCGTTTTCATCAAGCAGCGGATTGGCAACACTCGGCAGGGTTGTTGAAACTTCTGCCAAAACGGAAAAAATTCTAAGCATTTTTATCCCTCATATTCATTGTTATCTATCCAATCAGAACAATTGCGTTTTTTATCTGATGTCAAATACATTATAGCAAAAGTTTAAGCATTATTCAACCGAATTTGCCTTAATATTATAATGTGAGTCATACAAAAAAGATTAAAATTTACAAAATGTTGATTTGTGTGACAAATTATGATAAAATACAGAAGTGTTTGTATCAATAATTACCACCGACAACGCTTTTGTCGGGAAAGGAAGAAAACATGAAGATATTGAAAAGAATATTAACGGTAATCGTTATCATTGCTCTTGCTGCTTTTGTTGCATTTGCTCTCAAAAGCGGAATCGGACAATTCAAGAATACGCAGCAAATTGAAGGCGTTTCAATTGAAACAACAAGAGAAGAACCGCTTCTTGTTGATTTCGTACCGTCCGAAGAATATGTCAGACCGATCGGAAGAACCGTCTATAAAGACAATGTCAGATGGGCATCTATGTCGGGAAGCGGCGCAGAATTTGACTGCCTTGCAAGCTATCTTGACATCACTTTGCTTTGCGAAAATCCGGCTTATCTGACGCAGAATCACCGTCCGAGAGTTGCGGTTCTGGCAAACGATGAGGTTGTTTTTGATGAATGTCTTTCGCAGGAAGAAACCGTTGTTCATGTTGATCTTTCCGATTATGAAGACGAAGCCGTCATACGCATTATCAAGCTTTCGGAATCAATGTATTCTTCCTTTGGTATCGGCAATATCAGCGCATACTGCAAAAAAGATATTGAACCGACAGAGGAAAGTCAGCTGAAAATTGAATTCATCGGGGATTCCATCACCGCCGGCTACGGAATCGATGAAGAAAACCAATATGCAAGCTTTTCCACTGCAACGGAAAACTTTTCCAAAACTTATGCTTATCTTACCGCACAGAAGCTTGGAGCACAATACAGTGCCGTTGCTTTTTCCGGCTTCGGGGTGCTTTCGGGAAGCTCGTCGGGATATTATGCAAATTTTGATGATGTCATTTTCAAATATTACGACAAAGCGATAACCAACAAAACATTTGCCGATGACGAAACCGCGCAGGATTGGGACAGCAGTCAGTTTGACGCCGATTTTGTTGTGATCAATCTCGGAACAAACGATGCTGTTTACTGCACAACACAGCAGCGCCGGGAAGCGTTTGAAAGCGAATATATCAAGCTTCTTGAGCTGGTCAGAGAAAAAAATCCCGACGCGTATATGCTTTGCATACTCGGAGATATGAATAATTCACTGTTTATCAACATTGAAAACGCCGTTGAGCAATATACCGAAAACACCGGCGATGAAAGAGTTTCGGCTTCTTCAATCGTGTTCAACATGGAAGAAAACGGCAAGGTTATAAGCGGCCACCCGAGTGAAAAAGCAAATGCCGTTGCGGCAAATGAACTTTCAGAGCTGATCAATTCGATTTATGCGGGAAATGCGGCTGCTGATGCATCAACCGATGAAAACGATGGCAGTACAAGTGAAAATGAAAGCCTGAACGAAGAAAGCACAAGTGAAAACGAAAATCCGAGCGAAGAAGATTCGGGCGAAACCACCGATTCGGATAATGAAACAACCACTGAACAGATTTGGTAAGCATTTTTAGCATAATAAACACACAATGTTTCGGAGAGTAAATATGGAAGAAAAAATCAGCTTGGGACAAAAAATCAAAAACGGAATTTCAATCTTAAAACGAAACTGGAAAACACCGCCGCAGGGCTATTATGTCAGCTATAAGGAATTTTTGAATCTTGCCCTCGGCAGCGGCTCAGTTTCATTTCTGAGCGTCATCATCACATGGACATCCATTTCCATCAACATTCCGATGATGATTAGCTATTTCAAGGTTTCAACCGGGTTCATCTTTGTTGCGGGAATTGTTGCTTCTCTTCTCGGATTGGTGCGTGCGCCGATTCTTTCGATGATGATTGACAATTCAAACTCAAAAAAAGGCAAGTTTAAGCCGTTTTTACTCTGGTCGGCAGTGCTGACTGTGTTTTGCTTTACCTTTATTCCGTTCATCCCGGAAGCTTGGGTTGACCAAATTTTGTTTTCGTTCAACATTCCGTCAATCCCTGTTTTTGCAGTGGCTGCTTCAAAAATCGAAGTTTCGCTTGCAAGCTTAATCATGTTCACTTTGATTCAGCTCGGCACATTTTTCTATACGCTTCTGAGCCAGTGCCTTGTCGGAATTGAACAGGTCATCTCGCCCGTATCTCAGGAAAGGGCAAATATCGGTGCCTTTAAGGGCCTGATTTCTAATATTCCGAGTTCGATCGTTAATATCATCATTCCGCTTGTTGCGGGAATTGCTTTTGCGAGCAGTGAAAACCCGATGAACAATATTGAGCTTTACCGCTGGGCGTTCCCGATTTGCGGAATCGGCGGAATTGCCTTTGTTTTCTTTGCTTATTACGGAACAGAAGAAAGAACCGTTGTTCACAAGGAATTTGTTGCAAAGGTAAAATTCAGTGAGGGTGCCAGACAGCTTTTTTCAAATAAATATTTCTGGATCATAACTGCATTTAATATAGCGGTTGCCGTTCGTGGAAACATCAATATGTATCTGTGGATATGCAATTATGCCATCGGCGGGCAGAGCGGGGCATTTGCATTAACGGTTTGCAACATGGTATTGAACAATGCATTGATTCCCGGAATGCTTTTGGGCCCGTGGATGATTAAGAAGCTCGGCAAGCGCAATGTTATGCTGATTTCAACCATTGGTTTTACAGCTATGGCATTCATGCAGCTGTTGACACTGAAAAGTCCGTATCTGATGCTTGTTGCGGTTTTCTTTCAGAATCTGTTTAACGGACTTAGTTATGTTGCAACAATCATGGTTCCCGATGTGCTTGACTATCAGCAATGGAAAACCGGAAAGAGACTGGAGGGCTTCTGGCAAAACTGCAGCTCGTTTGTTTTAACACTCTGCGGATTTTTCACAAGCGCACTCATGCCGCTGTTTATGTCTTTCGGCGGCGTCGGCTTCGGTGACAATATTGACACTGCGCTGAAAGACACGGTGATTATGCAGGGAACGTTCAAAAGTGTCACTTGGCTCGGAATTATCTTCTCGATTCTCAGCGTTTTCCCGATTATATTCTATGATTTATCGGAAAAGAAGCATGCTGACTACATCAGAGCGCTCAGAATCAGGGCAGTTGTTCAGAATTACAGGAACGATGAGCTGTCAGCTGAGGATATTGAAGCCATGAAAGAAATTGAAGAATATGCACAACGTGAAAGCAATGCATTTGTTCTTGATGAACTGTCAAAGCATGACTGCATTGAGCAAATCAAAAACGCTGCGGTGGAATGAACAATCAAAAATAAAGATAAAACAAAAAGCGACACAGACCGATTGTGTCGCTTTTGAGTTTTATCTTTAAGTATATTAATCTTCCATATAAACAGAAAACGGCAAATTGAAGTCCTCAGTCGGTGTTTTTATTTGTTGTGCTTCCGCTTCATCCTTAGAAAGCTGTGGCGGTTCATCAACATAGGCATGAAAGACTTTTCCGTAATCCATAAGCCTTGCAATGGTTTCGTTTTTAAAACGAGTAACATATCCAAGTTCTTTATTATCTGTTGTGCAGACTAAAATTGCCCACTTATCGTGCTCGTTATCCGGATCTCTGAAAAGATTCAGTTCTGTTCCGGGCGTGATTTCTTCCATGAGTTTTCTACCCTCATCGCTGTTTTGATCAACATAATAACGTAACCCCGCAATGGCAGTTTGCAACACAAGAATTAATCGGTTCTTTTCGCGGAAAGCGTTGCGGTCAAAAAAGCCTGATCGAATAGGACGTCCTTGCTGCTGCAATTGAACATCATCCATTTGAGTGTTCCTCCGTTAATGTTTTAATTTTCTTTTCAAGTTCGTCTTTCTCAGATTCACAGCGTTTTGCTCTAATTCTCAATTCAGCGAGATATTCTTCGGTCTTTGCAGGATTTTCTATTGTTGAAACTGCATTAAACGGAAAAGCAGATTTGATTTGTGCAATTTCATTTTCAATTTCTTTGCGTTGTTCATTATAGTTATTAATTTTGTCAAGTACTACATTGTCTTCTTCCAAGGGTGAGAAACAAGAATAAAGTTTTTTTGCTAACAGATAATCGGTTGAAAGTGCAGTTGCCATTGCGCGGTATTTTAAGCGCTTTTCTTCGGATGATAATTCATGATCTTCAATTGAAAATTCAAGCCCGATCATATCAACAGGAGAAAAAAGCATATCGTATATAAGTTTCATAGCATCAACATCTTGCATTTTGTATGCTTCAACAGCTTTTTGATAGAGTTCTTTTTGTGCTTCTGTTATGTCGGGATTTAAGGCAGGATGAAAGGAAGAGGTAATTTCTCTGTATTGACGCTGTAAAGTATGCTCTTGTTGTTCGGTTAGTTCAGGAAGTTCGCTTAGTGTTATATCGGAACTTTCAAGTTCCGATATCTTTTTCTGCTTTTCCGCTTCTAATTTTGATTCAATGGCATCAAGATCAATTCTTTCTCGGCGATTAATTGCTATCTGAATCAATTCCATCTTACGGTGCAGTATAGACACCTCTAGTTCACTTTGTAAAACCGCTTCTTCAAAGTTCCCGATAATATCCATATACTTTTTTCGAAGTTTCGGTGCTTCAACATAAAGAATATTGTCACGTTTTTCATATAATGCTATTAAAGCCATTCTGCTTGTGGCAACTTCTTTTGTTAACCAGTCATAGAAGCTTTGTGAACGCATTATACGTTACCTCCTGTTGCAGAAATAATATCCTTAATCGTGATATTTTCCAGATCGGCATCGGAAATATTTTCTTGAAGAGCAATCCTATCTGCTTGGGAATTAATCGACTTTTCAAAAATATTTCTTGCTGCTCGTGCATTACCGAAGTGCTCGTCACGGTCAGCATAAAGCAGATCGAATTTTTGCAGAAGCAATTCAGATGCTGAACAATCTAAAGTATAACCGTTCTTTTCGCAAAAACGGTTAAAAATAGCCAAAAGCTCTTCTCCGGAATAATCGGGAAATTCAAAGTATTTGTTGAATCGAGATGATAAACCCGGATTCGATTCAATGAATTTATGCATAAGCTGTGTATATCCAGCAACAATCACAACCAATTCGTTGCGATGATCTTCCATTGCTTTTAGAATTGTTTCAATTGCTTCTTTACCGTAACTGTCATCAGTTTCACCGGCAAGAGAATAAGCTTCATCGATAAAAAGAACTCCACCCATTGCCTGCTGAATAACTTTTTGAGTTTTTATTGCGGTTTGACCGAGATATCCTGCAACAAGCGTGCTGCGGTCTGCTTCAACAAGCTGACCTTGAGGAAGGATACCCATTTGATAATAAAGTTTTGCAACTAAACGGGCAACGGTAGTTTTACCTGTTCCCGGATTTCCTGTGAACACAAGATGATACGATATTGTGGGTACTTTCATCCCACGCTTCTCGCGGATTTTTGCAACCTTGATGAAGTTAATAAGACTATGTACATCCTGTTTGACGCTATCCAAACCGACCAATCCGTCAAGTTCGGCGAGTAAACTGTCCATTGTTTCGTTATCTTCCGGTGTTGGCGTGATTGTTTCGGACAATTCCTCATCATTGTTTGTTAGAATGTTTGATTCATCCATAGACAAAGAATTATATTTAACAAAATTGTCGTTAATTGTGAGATCTTGCAGAGAATTATCTACTTGTGAATTTGTTTTATTTATTCCCAAAAATAATTTTCTCTGCCTTGCCGCAGCCAATAACGCATCATTTTGAAGATAGCTGATTTGATTCTTTTCTGTGATTTTTAGCTTATAATCCGGGGTGTCAGGAATATTGACACCGAAAAGAGACGCATGAGCTATAAGCCCTGCTATTATGCAAGACAAACAATTTGCCTCTTCAAGTGTAAAATCTCCGTTGATCATTGCCGATGCCACAAGAAGATTGTTGAGTTTATCAATAACTTCAGCAGTGTTGCTGCTGCCGTTTTTAACATCTTTATCAATTATTTTTTGAAAAAAATCCGGAATTAAAAGGCGACGCTCCATATCTCCGCAACATCCCATTGCTGTGACAACCTGTTCAATTGTGTATGTTTTTGCGCAAACCGCAGAAAGAAGGTCAGTATAATCAGGAGAATAAAGAAGATTGCTTCCCCATATTTTTAAAATTGCAGATGTATAGTATGTTAATACAGATTCCGTGTCAATTTCAGGAATTTGCTCATGCAGAAACAGCACGAAGCTGTCATATTCGGATTTGATTTGTTCAAATTTATTCATTTTTATCAATCCCCGTGAATATTAGTAAAGAAAATAACACACAGAAAACAGTGAAATAATACTATGTTTTTAGAGAAAAATCAAGTAGTTTCATCATTAAACTTGAATTAATTTATCATTAAATCTTGCAAAAATCTTTTCGGAAAATCTCAATAATTCTTCACGATTTTTCGTTGTTGAGGAGCTTGTCATAACATCTAACAAAGGTACATGCATATACCATGCGCAATAATACAGTACTGTTTTTTTGGGGGGAAAAAGTGATTATATATGTGAGTTATATTTAGTGAAATTCAAATATATTATAAGCTGTTTCATATTTTTATAGCTTATGCTTTTATTTAACCTGTTGAAAATAGTATCAAATTCGCTGAAAAATGAGGGTATAAAAGCCTCTTGCTTGAAAGATCGGCTTTGCAGTGTTATAATATCAAAACATATGTAAAGACAGAAAAAACAAGTTTTAAAATTATTTTTTGCAGAAAGAAGAAGGAATATAAAAATGCCCGGACTTGGAACAATAATCAATGTTGCCGCAATTGTTGCAGGCGGCTTAATCGGTCTGCTTTTCGGAAAATTCATGAAGCCGAGATTTCAGGATACGCTCATGAAATCCTGCGGCGTCTGCGTAATGTTTGTCGGAATTGCCGGTGTTCTGACAAAAATGCTGATCGTTGAAAACGGAAAAATAACGACCGACGGCACGCTGATGATGATTGCCTGTCTTGCATTGGGCTCAATTGTGGGTGAGATTATAAACTTTGAAAGGCTGTTTGAAAAATTTGGTGAATGGCTTAAAATCAAAACAGGCAACAGCAAGGAAAAGTCCTTCGTAAACGCTTTTGTGAATGCTTCGTTTACGGTGTGTATCGGCGCTATGGCAATTGTCGGCGCCATTGAGGACGGAATTAACCGCGACAGCTCAACGCTTATTTTAAAAGCAATTCTTGATATGCTGATTATCTGCATCATGACTTCTTCGCTTGGCAAGGGCTGTATTTTTTCGGCGATTCCCGTCGCTATTCTTCAAGGCTCGGTGACTGCACTTTCCGGCCTGATCAAGCCGCTTTTAACAGAACAAGCCTTAAACAATCTTTCGCTTCTCGGCTCGGTTCTGATTTTCTGCGTCGGAGTGAATCTCGTTTTTGAAAAGAAATTCAAAGTTGCGAATATGCTCCCGTCCGTTATTGTTGCCGTTATCTGGGGACTTGTGCAGTCTGCAATATAAATTATTAAACAAAACCGGTAGAAACGAACAATGAAAAAATTCTCCTATGGTATAATTCAGAAAGAAATACCATAGGAGGAATTTTTATGCTAAGAAGTTGCAGGACATATACGGTAAAATGAAAAAGTCAAATGCCTAAAAAATATGCTGATACAGAATAAGATTGAAATATATTCTTGCACGAAAACAATCAAAGATAAAGAATATTTCCTGCTTTTTAATTTTTATGGAAAAGCTTTTTTGCAAAATCAGTTATTTTAATAAAAAGACCTGTTTTTATATAAAACAAAAAATAATGGTGATTGACAATCAAATTCATTTTGTCATATTTATCCATTTTTTCAAAAATATACTTGTTTTTTTCAAGATTTGGAAAGATTTTCTTACTATAATTATATAATTCTTTCATTTCTTTAATATAGTAGCCTTTTGTTAAAAGTCTGTATGCTGAATAATACAAAACATGAAGTATGCAGTTCCATTCGAGTTCATCATAGTATCTGTCAAAAGAACCGGTTTCCTTAAATCCTTCAACATAAATATCAAAAGATTTCATTATTTCGGAAGCTTTTGCAATATTAGAGCTATGAGTAATGCTTTCCGATTGCTGAACATAATTATAAAACGGCTTTTTTAAATAACCGATTTTTTCAGTAAAAAGTGATACCCTGAAAACTGTTGCAAAATCTTCATACCAAAGATTTTCCGGGAAACGGATCTTATTTTCAACAAAAAGTGTTCGTTTGAATGTTTTTGACCATACGGCAGCATCAAGCAATTGAAATTGTTTGTTTGAAATATCGGTATACTTCGTTTTATAATCAGGAAATGTTATTGTACCAATGGGTGTTCCGTCTTCGGTTACTCTGAACCCATCGAAAACAAGAATGTCTACATTATGCTCTAAAAGGCAGTTATCAAGTTCATTGAACATATTTTTTTCAATATAATCATCGCCGTCAAGAAAGATAAGATAATCGCCGACGGCTTTGTTAATACCGGTATTTCTTGCTCCGCCGGGACCTTTGTTTTCCTGAGATATTACTTTAAGTTTGTCTGTTTTCTTCTCATATTGACAGAGAATTTCAGCTGAGCCGTCTATTGATCCATCATTAACAGCAATGATTTCAAAATCATCAAAATTCTGAGCCAGAACAGAATCAAGGCACTTTGAAATATATTTTTCAACATTATAAACCGGGATAATAACCGAAAATCTCATTATTACTTTACTCCTATTGTTTTATCTTTGTTAAGGCTATCATGTCGAAGCCTCTGCTTTAACTGAATTTTTGATAATTAAAAAATAAAAAGAAGTTTTTCTTTTTTGTCTTTCAGGCATCTAAAAGGTTCTCAATTTCTTTCATTGCTTTTTCAAGAGAAAAACATTTTCCTCTTTGGGTTGATTGTTCGGCAAAATACTTTAACCGTTCGGGGTGGGAGAGAGTTTCAAAAAGAGCCTCGAAAAGATCATCTTCATCGTTTTTCGTTATGATGCCGCACTCAAAATTTCCGAACACTTCATGAACACCGGCACAGTCTGTGCTGATAACCGGCAAGCCGAGAACAATTGCTTCAGAAACAACGGTGCTGAAGCCCTCTGTACGGGATGAACAAACAAACAAATCGCTTTCTTTCATATAGCAATAAGGATTTTCTTGAAATCCCAATAGAATTATATCTTTTTCAAGATTAAAATCCCGAATCATTTTTTCAAGCTTTGCTCTTTCCGTTCCCTCTCCGAGAATCAACAATTCAAAAGAAAACCCATCCTTTTTAAGCCTATCCGCTATTCGGATAAGACGGTCATACCCTTTTTGTTCAACAAGACGTCCGACTGTAATCATACGAAGTCTTGTGTGATTTGAGAGCTCTGTTTTTTCTTCGGACTTTTTCAAAATATCATTTCTGTCAAGCGGATTATACTGCGTCCTGACACGTTCCCCGTCAAAATGATACTTTCGGATAAAAGAATCCCTGACAGAATCGGAAACGCAAAGAATTTTATCAAAAGCAAGATAGTGTTCTTTTTCATCTTCTGTTGAACGATACAGAAATTCTGTCCATGGATTTTTTTCAAGATCAGTGTGAACCCATGCATATTTTTTTGATTTTTTGTTTGTTGAGCCTGAAATGATTTTTGTGCTTTCTCCCTCAATGAAAGCAATTTCAACATCGGCTTTTTCCCGGATAAAAAGCCGATAAAACGTTTTTGAAGAACAGTGCACAAAAATTTTACCTTTGATTTTTGATAAAAAGCCAGAAAATTTGCCGCCGAAAGCAGTTTTGCTTTTTATGCTGTTAAAGACAGAGTTATATGATAGTTTCCCTTTATATGATATATAATCTTCGATCTTCTCCGGATGCATGGTATAAAGGATAATTTCATATTTTTTACTGTCAAGATTATTTATAACATTCTGAAAAACTTTTTCCGCTCCGCCGCCGTGAAGACTGTTAAGCATAAACAGTATCTTTTTCATTTTCAACACTTCCGTTCAAAAGCCGTTCAATTTCTTTCATTCGGTCTTCCATTCTAAAATATTTTGCTCTCGCTTTCACAGCGGCTTTGTGATCATCAATATCGATTTCACCCGAAACTAACTGTTCAAGCATTTTATAAAGTGTTCCATCTGAATTTTGGGTGATTTTGCCGCAATCAAATCCGCCGAAAAGTTCTTTCATACCTGCACAATCAACCGTAAAAATCGGTTTTTCAAGAATCAAACATTCCGTTGCTGCTGTGCTGAAGCCTTCCGCATAAGAAGAACAAACAAAGGCATCACACTTTTCAATATATTTAAATGGATTTGACTGAAATCCAAGAAGTTTCACGGAGTCTGACATATTATATTTAATGATAATATTTTCCAAAGCTTCTCTTTGTGTTCCTTCTCCGATAATCCACAGTGAAAATTTATAGCCGTTATTGAATAATTTCCCGACGCAATCAAGAAGTCTGATATACCCCTTTTGTTCTTCCAGTCTTCCGATTGTTCCGAGCAACAATCCTTGCGGTCGCTCAAGTTCAATCGGTTCTGATGCCATTTTATGAATTTGGGCTTCATCAACCGGATTATATTGGACAGTAACAGAGCTTTGAGAGGGGAATTTGTCTTTAAAAACATCTTTCACACTTTGTGAGACACAAACGATTTGATCAAATTTACAATAGGTGTTTTCATGTTCTTTTTGGCTTCGATAGCAGCTGTCTGCATATGGATTTTTTTCCATGTCTATATGTACCCACGCAATTTTTCTGCTTTTTTTGTTTGAAGATGAAGCAATTAACTTTGTTGCAACCCCCTCGACGAATGCAACCTCAATATCAAATTTTCTTCTGAAAAAAATTTTGTAAACCAACTTTGGCGGGAAGTGATAGATAAACCGCCTTTTAAGCCAAAAAATGATTTTTCTGATGCCTCCGGCTGTGTAATTCTCTGTTTTCAAAAGCGAACGGTAATGGCAGACTTGGCTCACTTTTTTCTGGTAAATATCATTGTCAGTCACCGTGCAAACCGTTATATCAAATTTTGTTTTGTCTAAGTTACAAATAATGTCTGACAGAACTTTTTCAGCTCCGCCGCGAGACAGACTTTCAATGAAAAATAGAATTTTTTTCATAAGAACACCTTATACAATTATTGCAATTCTTATTAGAACAACTGTCCTCGATTCATTGATACCGCATTAACAGATCATGCAAGACTTGGTTTACCATTTCATATTCTTCATCTGTTTCCAAATCAACAAGTTCGCATTCATCTTTATTTGGATTATAAGAAGCTGCATAGATATTTTGCTGTCTGTTTTCATCTGTTGAACCGTCTGTTAAAATCACATAGTTTTTTCCATTTTCAACACATCTGAATGTATGAATGACTTTGTAAGTTACATGTCTGTTATCTTCTGCTTCGAGTATCGGGTCATCATTAGTGTTTATATATTTCATTTTTACCACCTTTTGTTTGAATCAGAAAAAATTGTTTAATACAGTAGTATGGTTTCTATATTTTTGCAGCAACTAAATATAAAAAATAAGATGCCAAAGTCCTTTTTGTAAAGAACATGACATCTTTATAATAACATATTTATGTGAAAAATCAACACAATTCGTGAAAAATCGGCACATTTTTAAAGAACACAGAAGCATAAAACCGACACATACTTTTACAAAGCTTTCAGGCGGGAAAAGATATATGTTAAGGTTGTTACTGTTGATGCATATGATAAACTCACAGCCATAAGTGCGGTTAATCATGTGACAGTTAAAAAATAACCTTATATGATAATTGTGAATACTCCAAAACTTTGTTGTTTCAAGCACGATCGCTCTTGACTTAACAAGCAGTTGACTGCTCTTTATAGCACTTCATTCCCTTTTACTTTCACCTATTCCCTCTTACTTCTTACTTTTCAAAAATTTTGTCCGAAGTAAGTAAGAGTAAATAGGGAAGAGGGCAGAGGTAAAAAGTAAAATCCCGTCCGCAAAATGCGAACGGGATTTTTGGCAGGGGCAGAAGGACTTGAAGCAAATACCCACTGAATTTCATTCTGTTAACGAATTTAGTGGGTGTTTTTATATTTGATTTTGAAATATACAGTATTAAATAACACGGTGTAAACTGTGTTAGAAAATAAAACTGTTAGAAGGGTGTTAGAAACGGTTCAAGATTTAAGTGTTTCTTCAAAAATACGATGTACGAATATCACAAGCTGTTTCCGATATTATTCGAAATATAGGCAAGATAAACACAGCCCAAAAGCTGTTTTGCAATCGGGCTGTGTAAGTTATTTGTTTTATATACAAAATCAATAGTGTACTGCTCCGCAGGTACAGATTTTGTTCGTTTTGAAGAGTTTCCAGAAGATACGGATAATCTTGTATATGAAGCCCATGAAGCCGCCTTTGTGGCACATACAGGCGCAGTTTTCAATTGTATCCATATTTAGACCGCAATTGTCACAAATACCATCGTTGTTTTCATCTGTATGCCCTGTCGCCGGAAGAATCTCCACTGTTTCCTGCTTTCCGCATACGGTGCAAAAACGCATAACGCAACCGTCTTTTTCACATGTCGGCTCAACAGCTTCTTCAATAAATTTGTGTGCCGTTTCAGGAATAACCTCCGTCTGAACGGTCTGACCGCAAACAGAACATATCTGATGCTTTGCACCTTTGTTAATACAGTCGGAATTTTTGTCGATAATCCATTCACCGGGCGTGTGCTCCACCTTATCGGTTTTTATTTCAGTTCTGCTGATTTCAGACTGACATACACCGCAGTAAACGACTGACTCATATGAACCGCTCTTTGTGCAGGTTGCCGGATTTTCATTTTCTTTGACAGCTTCAGACGGCGAATGTTCTTTCATCGGAATAATTTCCTGCTCAGTGAATACTTTACCGCATACGGAACAATATATTCCTTCTGTATGACCAGATTCGATACATGTGGCTTCCTTTCTTTCAACACTAACAAGACTGTGACTACAGGTATCATAAGTGATCAGTTCATTTGCCGAATTGTAGCTGAAAGAGTATTCATTGTTCGTGTAGGTAATTTCCGATGTGTCGGTTGAAGCAGTGATGTCAACTTTAACCAGGCTTTCATCGTTGGCTGCGAAATAAAGTTCCTGCGGAATAATGAATCTTACGGATTTTTTCTCTCCGGGAAGGAGATCGCCAATTTCATCATCAATCAGTTGAACACCTGCGTCAAAGTTATAAAGAACAGCAGAAACATTTTCAGCACCGATATTTCCGTTATTCTTAATCGTTGCTGTCACAACATATCCTTCCTCGGTATAGCTGAACTGAGCATCCGATACTTCAATGTCGCTGTTTCCGATGGTAAATTGTGTTGTGTTATCGTTGAGATCAAATTCATCTTTTCCTGTTGTAACCTCGACTGTAAGAACAGATCCCGTCAGATCATCTTTATCAACAATTTCAACACTCAGTGTTTTTGTTTCGCCGGAAGCAAGTTGGGTTCTGATTTCACAGTTGAGCAATTCTTTTAAATTTTCATCTGTTAACACAACATTTACTTTGTCAACGGTATTGGCATAATTATTTGTTACATCAAAGGTTATGTTTCCGTCCTGTTCAAAATCTTCAGATGCCTGTGCATTATCAACAGCAATTTCACTGCAGTTTTCTGTGTTCTTAACATAAAGTGTTGCCGTTTCATCACTTTCGCCAAAGATAACATCATTAACTGCATAGCAGACTTTACCGTCTGCGTTGACAGATACGCAATATTCTCTAATAAGACTGTTGTTTAAAGTGAATATCGGATTAAAGTCAACCGAATTGGATGTTGCGATATCTGTCTCTGAGCAATAAAGTGTGCCAAGTGCATCAACTGTTAAAACGACTGATTTTCCGTTTTCTTCAACAACTTTAATTCCGTTTGAGGCTGTAATTTCTGTTTTGTTCACGGTCGAATCAGTCATTTCAATAATTTTTCCGTCATCAAGGAAGACGACGCCGTCATTAATTGCGTTTACATAACTGATACTGTTCTCAGATGTATAAACCGTCTGATTGCTTTCATCGCTAAAAAGATTTAGCTCATTCGGGGTATCGGCAAAAGTATAATAAATGCGTTTGCCGTCATTGCTTAAATCAAAAGCTTTAACTTCATCTCCCTCGGCAACGGTCTTTTCCTTCGAAATTTCACAGTCCGAAACCGAAAATTCTTTTATGTAGGTAGTTCCCGATGACATCATGAAATCATTTTCGGAGTTCTCAATGTAGGCAACCGTTAATGCTCCATCATTAACTGCAAGATCATAACCGATTTCATAGGAAGCATTTGATGTCAGTCTTTGCGGGGTAGAAAGTTTTCCACTTTCTACAGTAACCATATACAATTCAATGTTTTCCATTAAATCATAGATATCTTTGTCTTCACTGAATGGTTCATTGGAGGCACTGAAAACAATATATGCTTTTTCGCCGTCAGTTACTGCTTTTACCGATTCAACAAATCCTTGTGTTTCAAAAGCTTCCGGTTTAGTCCATTGTCCGTCTTTATATTTGCTGAGGAAAACTTTCGTCCTGTTGAGCAAATCTTTGGTTCCGTCATCATCAACCCAAACAAGCAACTGTTCTCCCGAGCTGAAGCTGACAAGTGACGGTGAACAGTACGGATAAAGATCATTCTTGACAAAGGAAAACTCATCAGTTTGCACATCAACCGTTTGTTTATAGTCTCTTTCAATGGGTTCAAATTCAAGTTCTTGAGAATCTGCTGCTAAAAGCGCTCTTGATTTCAATTTTGATGATCTTTTTTCACTCTCACTTGGAAATAGGACTGTATTCCATGGTCCGAATGTTTTATCAACAATCTCATGGCCTAAAACAGCAGCATTAATATTGATTGATCCTTCAAGATAAAGTTCCATTGCTTCAGCAAAGGTTTTAGCAGGAATTTTAAGGTTTGCACCCAATTCGCCCTTTCCTGTGCCCTGAATGTAAGTTTTCGTAATTGAGTTGTCACCGAGTCCAATGTAAAGACTCATGCCAATTTTAGCTCCGAATTCTCCGTTCGGATCAATTATTTCATTCTTATATTCAAAATTCAAAGCACCGGACAATCCGGCATTTAAGCCCATTCCGAAGTAAGCTGCCGGAAAAGCAGCGATTCTGAAACTTCTTGTTCCTTCAACTTCAAAGCCTGTAATAACGCCACCTTCAAAAGAAGTAATCCTATCATCTTTAAAACCAAACTCAAGGTATCCGGCAAGTGAAGCATCAAAAGAAAGTCCATAACTTTCATCTTTGAGATTTTTATTACTGCGCATTTTCTTTTTCAATGCCCTAAAATCATCATAAAGCTTATCCGTTGAAACATTTTTTCCGTTTAATGCTTTATAAAAGTTTTTCACTTCTGCATATGACTCTGTCCAATAATTTGACGATTGTCCGGCAGCTCCGATTTTTGCAGACTCATTTTGCTTATAGCCTATCAAAATTTTTATTGTTTGATTTTCCATATCAACTGTCAACGATGAATCATTAAGAAGTGGAATGTTCAAAGATGTATCAAATTCAAACAGATTAAATTCTTTTCCTAAAACACTTATTCCCGGACCGACAACCTTACCTTCTTTGAATGTAACATTTGAAAGTATTTTGGTAAGATCAAAACCAAGCTTATCAAGGATTTTCTGACCTTCGGAATCGGTTACAAATACTTCTTCATCACTGACTTTTTGCACATATGCATATCCGCATGGACATTGATAGGTTATCGTTCTGTTTCCGATATTACGGCTTTCCTTAAAGCTGTGAATATGTTTTGAATAAAGCTTATCGTAGTAGAACAAAGAGAAAATCGAATCATCAACAACTGTTTCGATCTTTACATCGGGATCCGATGCGCCGGCAATGACAATTCCGGAAAGCTGTGAATATATTGTTTTATAAGACAGTCCGTCAGCGTTATTGAATTTCACTTTATAATATTTTAAAAGTGTTTCACCGGGAGCAAGAAGATAAACTTTTGAATTCTTATTCAGTTCTGTTCTGTTACCGTTTGCATCTTTTTTAAATAAAGCCGTATAAGTAACCTCAACATCCCCCTGAATGGCAACGCCGTTGGACTTCAATGTGGAAGTAACATCACTTCCACTGATGTCAATTTGCGGCATATAAATATCTTCGTCGGTGATATTCTTCATTCCAACATTAAAATACATTGAAGCTTCATACTTATCAAGAGAAAGGCTTCCGGATAAATCGTTCATTTTGAGTGTGATTTCATCATCTTCACGAAGCTGCATAAACAGATCATCGGGTGTTTCAACAACCATACTGATGCAGTCAGACATCTTTTTAACATTAATTTCAACACTTTCGGTTGAATAGGTTGTCGGATATTGTTTGCCTAACACTTCAAGTGTTCCTGCTCCGCTGACACTGACACTATGCGTTCCGCTCTCGTCGCCGCGAACACACCAAGAAATGCTTTTGGACTGACCGCCGTAAATTTCACCTATCATGGCGGTTTTACTGCTTTCATATCCCGATGCATCACTTACCAGAGTCAATCCCGAACCAAGGCTAAGCGTGAACTCATTATTTTTAAGTACATAGTCTGATGTTCCGTTGTTTATAATTGTGAACTGAACATTATAATAATCTTTCAGGTATCCCAGACTAAACGGTACATTAATAATACCGAGAAGTTCTGCGCCTTGATCGTTCGGAATAAAAACAACTTGAGGTACTGATGTTGCATTGGAACCGGAAGGAACATAAGACGAGGAAGAATCAGGAGATTTATAATTCTTCCAATCAATGTTGATTATTGTGCTGTCATTTCTTATATATTCTCCCGTATAAACAACACCACCATATTCAAACTGAATTGTACCCGTATAATAGTTGTTGTTTGCAGGGTCATCAAGGTCAATTCCGGCTGCAAGAATTTCGGACAGTTCCATTTTTCTGACAGTCAGTGAAGTTGTATATAACTGCTGATAAAGAACAATCTCAACTTCCTTTTCTTTGCCCCCAATAACCGTTATATTCTGTGCAGCAGACCAATAATAATTGTTGACATCTTGCTTGAGGGCCAGAATCTGTGCCTTTCCTTCGGGAGCAAGGATAGAAATTCTTCCGTTTGCATCTGTTGTATAGGAAGCCGATATTTCATTTTCCGGAACAAAGTTAACAATTGCTCCGCTGACCGCTTTTCCGCTTTCATCTATTACCTTAACATGAACTGTTCCTGTTTTCAAACGCTCCGAAACAACGATCTGCTTCTGATATGTTCCGGTGTTTCCGTTTTCATCTGTTACGGTAAGCTTAACGGTATAATTTCCGGCATCAGAAAAACTCTTTTTAACTTTTTGTCCTTCTGCTTCAGTTCCGTCTCCAAAATCCCACTTATAGGAAACAATTGTTCTACTTGCTGTCGAATCACTGGCATCAAAATATTCCTGAACCGATTGTTCAATGTAACTTGGCACTGTGAAAACAGCATGAACCGAATTTTCTTTTTCAACTTCAGGTAATTCAGAGACAGAAGAACTTATAGTGATATTCTCAGATTCAAATTTATATCCCACTGTATTTCCGGTGGTGTCATATGATTCAATTGTAAAATCATATGAGCCACTTCCATGTGCGGACAAATCATATGAAACTGAATAAGAATGTGAACCGGTATATTTTATCGTTGCTAAATTAAAAGTTTCCGAACCATCTTTTGAAGCTTTAATGATAAACTGTGCAACATCATTTTCCTTGCCGTCTTCCCAAGAAATATAAATCGTACTTGCATCAACGCTGAGAGCAGCGTTCATTATTTCAACACCGACTTTATCAACTGTGAATTTAAGTGCATCACTATATGAAGATTCCAGCCCGGCTGTGTCAGTAGCTTTTGCTCTAATTGAAATTTCATCACCGTTTTCAAAAGAATCATAAGGTAAAAGTGCCGTTGCAACACCATATGTACATGCACTTTGGAACGAATTTGTACTTAAGGCTTTCCACAACCCTATTCCACATTTATATTCGACCTGAATGGCTTTGATTTCTCTGTTATCTTTCGCCTGAACTGTTATTGTTTTTCTGTCTGATGAAAGGTTGATTTTGCTCACACTTGGAGCAATCGTATCATCAAGGCGTTTTGCAGAAACAATATCTGAAAATCCGCTGAGATTTCCCACAGTATCATCTACGCAAACCTTATAATAATATGTTTTGTCTGTTTCAGTTGAATTGTCAACATAACCTACGGCTTTGACTGAAGCAATTTTTGTATAATCACCGTTTTCTGTCTCACTACGGTATATATAGTAATTGTTTCTGTCAGTTTCAGGGTTGTCTTTCCATGACAAAACAATTGCGCCATCTTTACCGTCTGCACTGAAATTTTCAGGAGCCGACGGTGCTGTTCTGTCAACATTATATTCACTGTATGTGAAATTTTCTGTTAACGACAAATTGTTAGAGGTATCATAGGCAACACCTCTGAGTTTTATGATACCCTCACTTTGCGAAGACAAATCAACACTAAAGGTGAGTTTTTCTTTCGCCGATGTTCCGGAAAACTCTTTTTCACAAACAGGCTGCCATTCTCCGTTTTGATAAAACTCAATAGCCATTTTTGAAATAGCTGTATCATCTTCCGCTGTGACAGAGAAGTTTACGCTATTTTTAACTGAACAGCTTTTCGGACTTTGTTCTGTTATAACGGGCAAGGTGGTATCTTTAGTAGTTGTCAACGTAAAATCATCACTGCGTTGGCTAATGTTACCGTTTGCATCAACCGATCTTACTGCATAAGTATATTCCGTTTCCGGAGCGAGGTTTTTTAAATAATATCCGCAAGTTGTGATATTCTCAGCAACAATACTGTATTCGTCACCTGTCTTTTTCTCAAGAATATAGCTGAAAGTTTCATTTTGATCGTCTTTATCCCAAGCAAGCGTAGCTTTTGAAGCGTAAATTTCAATTGCTCTGATATTTTTGACCGTTTGTGGCGGAGTATTATCAATAAGATATGTTCTATAAAGTCTTTCGGAATCGTTTCCGTCAGCGTCTTTTGCAATAAGAGCAAAAACATATTGCCCATCATCATATTTTGTTGTATCAAGGCTGTACTTAAATGACGATGCAGTAACAGAATCAATACTTTCAAAATCTTTTCCGTCTTTTGAAATGAACAAGTCGAAACCAACGACTCCGATATTATCTGTTGCTGTTGCGGTGAAAGAAATTGTTTTGCTCAAAGTTTCACCGTTTGCAGGTGTGAAAGTTTTTATAAGTGGTTTGACTGTATCCGTTGTCGGAACAGCCTGAACGACCTCACTCATTTCCCCTTCAACATCGCCCTTCAAAGCAGAAATTTGATAATAATATGTTTTTCCGGCTTCAAGCGAAAAATCCGTATAGTAAAGAGTGCTTCTTGACGGAATGTTGGCAACAATGGAAAATTCATCTTCGTTTTCCGTTTTTCTGAAAATCTTATAGCCTGTTACACTCGCTTCAACAGCTTTTGACCATGAAAGATCAATGCTGTAAATTCCGGAAAGAGCGCTAAAATTATCGACCTTTGCCGCCGGGTCAATAACCGTATAGCTGTCACCGCAGCGTGAACAGGTGTAAAGCGTATATCCGTCATTCTCTTCATCTGTTTCAAAATACTCAGGCACATAATCATGTCCGAGAGGATCAACAATACTATCCGTATAAGATTCGCCACAGACTGAGCAAGTATATGTTGTATAGCCTTCCGTTGTGCAAGTTGCATCAGTTATAACCGATGCATAACTGTGTCCTGTTGCTGGTATTATTTCAACTTCCTGATAATCACAATATTGGCAAGACTTTGTAGTTGAGCCTTCATCTTTGCAAGTCGGTTCAATTGTTATCGTATGGTATTTATGTGAATTAGGATTGATTTCAAGAATATCTGTTCTTTTCTTTCCACAAATGGAACAAGTGTAAAATACATATCCTTCTGTAGAGCAAGTCGCTTCAATATTCTGAGTTTCAACCCAAATGTGTTCATCGGTTGTTTCGTCAACATTGTCAAGCAACCCGCAAAGAAGCGGAGCAACTTCATAAAGTATACCATCATCAAAAAGCCATTCAAAAAGCGCTAAAAGAGTATCGCCCTTATCAGCATTGATGTGATAAGTTGTAATTGTTCCTGAAAAGCCGGAAAATATTGAGGTTACAACTGTACCGGTTGACATGAAGCGGTTAACGGGCACATGAAATGCAACTGTACCGTTGTTATCGTCGTCCCATGTCATCCAGTCGATAAGGCGGTCGCCAAATACACCGTAAAGTGTCTGAGTAAGAATGCCGAGATCTTTCATGTAATAGGTTGTGTTGCCGACTTTCCAGCTTGCGCCTTCACTTTTGGAAACAACCGTACCTTCCGTTGTCTTTGTGACTTTCGCTAGGTAATCTCCGTCTTTGACTTGTTGTGCCGTGGGCTTGGTTGTTGTCCTCGTACCTTTGA
>JBJFHW010000264.1:0-9307 GCA_051893965.1 Acutalibacteraceae bacterium | reverse complement strand
TGCCCCTTGACCCCACAAGCTTTTTTGTAAAAAAGCTTGGCAAAAAACTTTACTCATTTTTTGAACTCAATTTCCGCCGCGGCGAAATTTTAAAGCTTGCAACTTTCTACCCCGCGTAACTCCGGCGGGCGATGCCCGCAAATTATTATTTGTTTTGCTTGAAATCAATATTATCGGGTGCTATAATAAGAACACAACTGTCACAATCAGTTGTCAAAGTATTCACATTTGTTTTCATTAATATAATAATACTTTAATCAGTTTTGCCTTTCAGAAAGGACTGGTCTTAACATGAGCAAAACAAAATATCTCATTGTCGGCGCAGGCAGAAGCGGAATTGCCGCCGCCAAAATGCTGCTTGCGCTGAAAGAGGATTTTATCATCTATGACAGTAACGAACAGCTTGATACTGCCGCAGTGAAAGAAAAAATCGGCACTCAGAGCGAAATTCCGTTTATCCTCGGAACATGCTGTGAACAACAGCTTTCCGATGTCGGCGTTTGCGTTGTAAGCCCCGGCGTTTCACTTGAAACCGATGTGATGAAAACCGTTGCAGCCGCAAGCATTCCCGTATGGAGCGAGATTGAACTTGCTTTCCGTCATGACAAAGGAACCGTTCTTGCCATCACGGGCACAAACGGCAAAACAACCACCACTTCTCTGGTTTATGAAATTGTCAAAGCCTATAATGAAAAGACTTTACTTGTGGGAAACATTGAAATTCCTTATACCGGTCTTGCGCTTCAATCCGAAGTCGGCGGCTATACCGTTGCCGAAATCAGCTCTTTCCAGCTTGAAACGATGATAACCTTTAAGCCGCATGTCAGCGCCGTTCTGAACATTACGCCCGATCATCTTGACAGGCACAAAACAATGGAAAATTATGAAAATGTCAAAAAATCCATTGCCAAAAATCAAGATGAAAACGATTTTTGCGTACTGAATTACGAAGATGCCGTACTCAGAGAATTCGGCGAAAACGAACTCAAATGCAAAGCGGTATTCTTCAGCAGTCAGAGAGAACTTGAAAACGGCTTCTATTACAAAGACGGAGAAATTATTCTTTCACAAAACGGCGAAAAAACCGTTGTTGTCCGCACCGATGAAGTCAACCTTGTCGGCATGCACAACTTTGAAAACATCATGGCGGCCGCCGCAATAACCTATTGTGCAGGAATCCCGCTTGATGTTATCAGAGAGGTGAGCAAAAAATTTGTTGCCGTTGAACACAGAATTGAATTTACGGCTGAAATAAACGGCGTTAAGTATTATAACGACTCCAAGGGAACCAACACCGACGCCGCCATCAAAGCCATTGACGCCATGCCGTCGCAAACGGTGCTGATTGCCGGCGGTTATGACAAAAAATCCGATTACGGCGACTGGATTTCCCATCTCACCGGCAAATGCAAGCTGTTGATTCTTATGGGGCAGACAAGAGAAAAAATTGCCGCCGCCTGCGACGAAGCCGGATTTAGAAACTACATTTTCGTCGATTCCATGAAAGAAGCCGTTGACAAAGCGTATGAAGCGGCGCAAAGCGGCGACTGCGTTCTGCTTTCTCCCGCCTGTGCAAGCTGGGGAATGTTCAAAAACTATCAGCAAAGAGGAACCATGTTCAAAGATTATGTCAAAGAGCTTGCAAAGAACTGATTTGCCTTTCTCTTACATAGTAATTATAAATTTTTATGCGGTGTTTTATTCACACTGCATGATTAGGGGGAGATTTTCTTGAAGAAAAAAGTATTATCCGTTTGTCTTGCCTTGGTTATGCTTCTGAGCGTAACGGCAACACCTGCCTTTGCCGCAGATTCGGCAAAAACAGCAACCTTTTTCCAGAACACCCTTGTCAAAGCGATCTCTTATATCATGGAGGGCTTGACGGGAACCGTTAACAAATATCTCAGAGACGCCGACAATTTTGTCAGCGCAGATTCATTCGAGCTTGAAAACTTTTATGAGGGAACAACCGAAAAGCTTTCAGAGCCTGCCGAAAATGCACGCTGGTCTTTGGGCTATGACAGCACATCTCTTGTGCCCGAAAACCTTGATGATTATGATCTTTATCTCGGCGGCTTCATGAGCGTGGAAAACTTTTTCACAAACGATGTCAGAGGCGTTTATGACGACATGAAAGTCAGAACCATTGCTTTGAGCGACAACAGCGGCAGAGGAATCAGCATTTTTGCCACCATTGACTGCATCGGCATCACAAACGCCGACATCAAGCAAATCAGAGAGCGCCTTTCTTCTTTTGCAAAAGAGAATTCAATCAATTCCATCAACATTTTTTCAACCCACTGTCATTCATGCATTGACACCGAGGGGCTTTGGACAAACAGCCTTTCAAAAATTCCGCACAATGTTGTCAGCAGTCTGTTAGGCTGGGGAACAGTTACGCAGGGCACCGATCCCGACTATATGAATTTCCTTTTCTCAAAGGTTAGCCGGAGCATCAAATCGGCGGTTGCTTCCATGCAGACAGGCACCATGACCTTTGCGCAAAAAGACATCGGCAAAGATTATTTTTATAACAAAAACCGAGACAGCGCAAGCGCTCTGATAAGCGAGCTTACCCGTTTCACCTTTACACCGGACAATCCGAATGTTCAGCCGACAATTATTGCCAACATGGCGGCTCACCCTGATGTTGTCGGACTTCCCGTCAGTGATGACGATGCAAAAGGCCACATGATTTCGGGCGATTATATTTATTACATCGGCGAAACACTCAACCGGGCCGGCTATAATTTCATGTTCTTCAACGGTGCAATCTGCGGAATTTATATCGGCAGAGAACTGACCGGAGATGGAGTTGAAATCAATCACCGCGTTGAAATTTCGCAAAGATACGGCAGAGAAATCGGGAAAATGCTGCTTGCCTTAACAAAAACAAAAGAAGAAATTGAAGCGGATGATTTTCTGACTTCAACAACCGACACGCCCGAACAGATGGCAAGTGATGAATACACCTTATGGTATGAAGACTGGCAGCCGGTAAGTGAAGAACCCGTTCAGCCGCTTTTGAATGTAACACTCAAGAGCGTTACCGTTCCGGTTACGAACAATATTATGATAATTGCAGGCAAATGCAAGCTTGCAAACCACACCGTTATTAAAGATGCAAAGAATTATTACATTTCATCTGAAATCGGTGTTGTTGAAATCGGCACACACAAGGCCGTTCTTGTTCCGGGTGAGCTTTGTCAGGACTTGGTTGTCGGCGGAAGCAGTCTGACAGCCGACGGCTCGATAAACCACAAGGATTTTGAGGGCAAGACACTTTCGGAAATCTTCGGCGACGATGTTTTAGTGTTCGGTCTTGCAAATGACGCGTTCGGCTATATCGTTCCGGATAACGACTATGCGCTCGGTCTGGTTTACGGACACTATCAGGAATCGCTTTCACTCGGAAAGAACACCGCTTCGTTCCTTATGCGTGAATATGAAACGATAGCCTGAAAAATAACAATCTGCAAAAACAACAACTGCGGCACTCTTCAACAGGGTGCCGCAGTTAATTTATTCTGCTTTTGCCGATTATCAATATTTTACACGATGATTGGCTGTCTCATAACAAAATTGAACATGACCTACGGGCGCTTACTTGCTCTTTTTTGCAGCCGCTCTCTGAATCGCTTTTACGATTTCAACAATCGGAATGATGCTGACGGCAAGGCAAAGCGAAACCAGATAATGCGTTGCGCTCAGCTGTGCAAAGCCAAAAGCGTCGGCAAGGAACGGAACTTCAATAACAGCCGTTGTCAGAACAAGCGAGGCGAACATGGAAAGATAAAGTGCCTTGTTGTGTGAATGCTGAACAAATGCCATTTTGAACACGCTTCCTCTTTGTGAGCGCATGTTGAACGAATGGAAAATTTCCGCCATCGACATGGTTAAAAATGCCATGGTCATGCCTTCTTTGCAGTCGGCAATATTCATAAATGCCCAGTGGCCTGTTTGATAATATTCACCGAAGAAGAACGCCGTAAGTGTAAGAAGCGTAACCAGCACGCCCTGATAAAGGCAGTCGATACCCATTCCGCCGGCAAAAATTCCGTCGCTGCTGCTTCGGGGTTTGCGCTTCATCAGGTCGCTTTCAGGCTTTTCAAGTCCGAGAGCAAGCGCCGGAAAGCAGTCGGTAATCAGATTGATGAAAAGAAGATGCGGCGGCTTGAGAATGGTGAAGTTGAGCATGGAAGAAATGAAAACGGAAAGAACCTCCGAAAGGTTTGAACCGAGCAGGAACTGAATGGCTTTTCTGATGTTGTCATAAATTCTTCTGCCCTCAGAAACCGCACCGACAATGGTTGCAAAGTTGTCGTCTGCAAGCACCATATCGGCAACGTTTTTGGTAACATCCGTTCCGGTAATGCCCATTCCGACGCCGATGTCCGCACTCTTGATGGAGGGTGCATCGTTAACGCCGTCACCCGTCATTGCGGTGATCATGCCCTTGGCTTTCCATGCATTAACAATTCTTGTTTTGTGTTCGGGCTGAACTCTTGCGTAAACAAAGATTCCGGTGACTTTCTCGGCAAATTCTTCGTCGCTCATTTCGTTCAGCTGAGCGCCTGTGATTGCCTGCGAAGCGTCTTCAAGAATTCCGAGCTCTTTTGCAATGGCAACGGCAGTGTCTTTGTGGTCTCCCGTAATCATAACCGGAGTGATACCTGCCGCGCGGCATTCTTCAATTGCCGCTTTTACCTCCGGACGAACCGGGTCAATCATACCCGTAAGACCGATGAAAACAAGGTCGTTTTCAAGCGCTTCGGGTGAAAAATCCGTTGGGGCTTTTTCATATTTTCTCATGGAAACGGCAAGCACGCGAAGTGCCTTATCTGCCATGTTTTTGTTTGCTTCAAGTGCTTTCTGACGAAGCTCATCGCTAAACTCAACAATTTCAGAGCCGACCAGCGCGTGGGTGCATCTTTTCAGAATTTCATCGGGAGCACCCTTTGTGAACTGAACAATGCCGTCCTGTGTGCTGTGAACGGTTGACATCATTTTTCTTCCCGAATCAAACGGTGCTTCGCCGATTCTCGGCTCTTCCTGTGCAAGAATATGCTTGTTGATGGAAAGCTTGTTTGCATAATCAACCAAAGCCGCTTCTGTCGGTTCACCCGTTACAACGCCGTTTTCGTCAATATCCGCATCACAGCAAAGCGCCATTGCCTTTGCAATAAGCGGTTCGTTGTCGCCGTAATGTTCAACAACGGTCATCTTGTTCTGGGTTAATGTGCCGGTTTTATCCGAGCAGATAATCTGCGCACAGCCGAGGGTTTCAACCGCCGTGAGCTTTCTGATGATTGCGTTTTTCTTTGACATATTGGTAACACCGATTGAAAGAACAATCGTAACAACCGCCGCAAGTCCCTCGGGGATTGCCGCAACGGCAAGAGAAACCGCCGTCATAAACACACTCAGTGCAAGGTCAAAGCTGACCGCTTCGCCTCTTATCAGTGTCATCACAAGCTGGAACGCAAAAATGAATACGCAGATTCCCAGAACGATCCATGTAAGTACCTTTGAAAGCTGATTAAGCTTTTTCTGAAGCGGGGTTTCGCTGTCTTCGGCCTGTGAAATAGCATCGGCAATTTTACCCATTTCGGTTTCCATGCCCGTTGCCACAACAACCGCCTTGCCTCTGCCGTAAACCACGGTTGAGCCCATATAGGCCATGTTCTTTCTGTCGCCCAGGGCAACATCACCGGTCTGCGTGCCGAGAATTTCCATCATTTTGTTAACAGGTACCGATTCACCCGTCAAAGCCGCTTCTTCAATTTTCATGCTGGCACATTCAAAAATTCGGCAGTCTGCCGGAACGGCGTCGCCCGCTTCAAGAACAACAACATCGCCCACAACAAGGTCTTCACTTTTGACGGTGATCTGCTTTCCGCCTC
Source organism: Acutalibacteraceae bacterium (assembly GCA_051893965.1). Classification (GTDB taxonomy): domain Bacteria; phylum Bacillota; class Clostridia; order Oscillospirales; family Acutalibacteraceae; genus UBA6857. Next base: position 3,404 of record JBJFHW010000264.1, on the reverse strand, counting down.
TGATTACCTTTGAGGTTGCCGCCGCCATTTCCTGAAGCGCTTCAATGGCCGCTTCCGCCTTACTTTCCTGAACAACACCGAGTATGGCATTAATCAGCACAACAACCAGAATGATGATGGTGTCTGACGGAATGAAGGCTTCACCCGCCGCTTTTGCTTCAAAAAAGCCTGTAACGGCAGAAATTGCCGCAGCAACAATAAGAATAATAATCATAGGGTCTTTCAGCTGAGACAAAAAGCGTGAAAGCATGGAAACCTTTTTGCCCTCTTTGAGCTTGTTTTTTCCGTTTTCACTAAGCCTTTTTTCAGCCTGTTCTTCTGTGATTCCGTTTTCCGAACTTTTAACATTTCTGAAAACTTCATCAGTGGACTGAAGATAGTACTTCATTATTTTCATCCTTCCGTAAATGAATTAAACAATGTAAAGGGAAATAAAAAAGACCTTTAACAGAAAGCTCACCGTCTGATCGGACATAATAAGCACTCTGTTAAAGGTCTTGCTGTCAATTTGACCTGCAAACCAGTCTGAAAGACGTGTGATGGTGATTTGCAGCGAGAGCTACTCCCCTTTAGTTGTGAATGTATCATATCATATCAAAAGAGCGTTGTCAAGATGCCATAATAATTTTTAATACGCAAAAATTCAAATAAAAATGACGGACGAAAAATCCGTCCGCCATAACAAGAGCAAAATAATTAACCGTTGCTTGTTCCAAAACTGAGACTTGCCGCAATGGCGCTTTTCGGCATACTTTGCAAAATGACCTGACCGGGGCCGTGAACAACCGTGTTGAAAAGGCCCTCGCCGCCGAAGAATTTGTTTTTGAGACCCGGAACGGAAACAATTTCCATTCTGCACGTTGCAGACATTGCCGCAAGATAACCGGTGTCGATAATCATTGACTGACCTGCTTCAAGCTTATAATCAACTGCGGTTCCGTCAATTTCAATGAAAGCAATTCCGTTGCCGCTCAGTTTTTGCATGATAAAGCCCTCACCGCCGAAAAAGCCGGTGGAAAACTTCTTTTGGAATGAAATGGATATATCAACCGTTTCTTCACTTGCCAGAAAACCTGATTTCTGAACAATCATCGGGTTTTCCGGTGTGATGTTAAACACCTTGATGGAGCCGGGGAAGCTTGAAGCAAACGCAATCTGACCGGGCCCTCCGACTGCCGTGTAGCGGTTCTGAAAAAGAGATTCTCCTGCAAACATTCTGCCGAGCGCTTTGCCGATTGAGCCTCCGCTTGTTTCCATTTTCATGTTCGGGCTCATCCAGCTCATGGAGCCGCTTTCGGTGATAAGCGTTTCTCCGGGATTGACATCGCAAATGACAACCGGGAGCGGTTCGCCGATAATTTTATAATTCATAATAAAAACCGTATGTCGCAAACAATACGATTGATTTTTGTCTGCAACCTTTCCTTTCTTCTGATTTTTTCAAAAAGCACTTTTCTCCTGCTTTTCGTTTTCATTCTATCATATCTATTTTGCCAAGTCAAAAAAATACTTGCATTTTTTTATTGTTATTAATAATGTTTACAGTTTGTTCACTCATGTTCATATATAAATTATTGAAAAGTGTCGATTTTCGTGATATATTAACAAAAAAAATGAAATTAAGGTGAAAAAAATGGGTAAAGTTTTAAACCGCGGCAAATGTTCGGATAACGGCATTAACCCGAAAGCAGTTTATGAGTTTCTGCAAAATGTTGAAAAGGAAGACTACGGCATTGACAGCTTTATGCTGATCAAAGACGGTGTTGTTGTCGCAGAGGGGTATCATCCTCCTTATACAAACAGTGATTCTCATGTGCTTTATTCCCTTTCAAAATCGATGACATCAATTGCTCTGGGTTTTGCCGTTGAAGAAGGACTGGTCAGTCTTGACGATTCCATCAGCAAATTCTTTCCCGAATATGACAAGCTCGGCTTTAACAAAAACATTAAAGTCAGACATCTTGTCACCATGACCTCAGGCAAAATGATCGGAATGGCAAAGAACCGGCACGGTAAAGACTGGATCAAAATTTTCTTTGACGCTCCGTTTTTTGCAAAGCCCGGAAGCAAATTTTTCTATCTGAACGACAATTTCTATCTGCTTTCCGCCATCATCAGCAAAGCAAGCGGACAGACTCTTGTTGACTTCCTTGAGCCGAGACTGTTTGAGCCTTTGGGAATTGAAAAGCCGATCTGGGAAACTGATAAATTCGGCTATGCGGCAGGCGGCTGGGGACTTTATATGGATATTGAATCGCTTGCCAAAATTATGCTTTGCTATGCAAACATGGGCGAATGGGACGGCAAGCAGGTCATCTCTGCCGACTGGATCAAGCAGTCAACCGCTTTTCAGGTCAACAGCGTTAAAAGAGGTCACATCGACGGAACAAAGGGCTATGGCTACGGTTTCTGGCAGACCTCGCTGCCCCACACATACAGAGCCTACGGTCTTTGCGGTCAGTTCGGCTATGTGTTCAAGGATAAAAACACCGTGCTTGTCATAAACAGCGGCATTTCCCGTGACGAAATTATTTCCGACGCCGTAAATGAAATGTATCAAACCCTTTGGGACGAACCCGAAACCGAATATGAGGAAAAGCTCCGTGAAGCACTTGCTTGCATGGGTGATAAGGATTTTCTGCCCGCGATGCCGAGAAATACATATCTTGAACAAAAATATGACAAAAAAACACTTCGCACGCGTTCCACCGGTTTTGCTTCCATGCTTCATGCAACCATGACAACCGTTATTGACGAACCACTCGGAAAAAGCGACCGATTTTCTCTCAGCCTTGACAAAGACAACAATCTTTATATGACCTGGGAAGAGGGCGCCTATCTCAACCGCATCAGGCTCGGTATGGATAATGTTTATGAGAAAACCGCAATCAAGCTCGGCGAAATCACCTATACCGCCTGCACAAAAGCCGCATGGACAAAAGAAAAGGTTCTCACGGTGCTTGTTCGCATTTCCGAGGGCTGCCATGTGCGCAGACTTGAATTTGATTTCACCGATGAAAAGCATATCGTCATTCGCAACGATTCTTATCCCGATATGCCGAGACTTGCCGCCCACTATATGGATTTTTCGGGCATGCCGCTTCCGCAGAAGCTTGAAGATTTGCTTGTAAAATATGTTGCACCGGGCGTACTTCTGATCGGTGAACCGAATTACAGAGTTAAAAGAGCCTGATTTTATTAAATAGAAAAACTGTCCGAAAAGGGAATTTCCTTGTTCGGGCAGTTGTGTTTTTCGCTTTTTATAAATCGTCGCTGTCCTGCTCCGGCTGTTCGTCCGAGCCTGACGGCACACCGGTGTACCAGCCGAGAACATCGCTGTTGGAATTCGCCTGTTTTCTCCAACCGTCAACAGCCTTTTGTGCGCCGGACCTGTTTTTTCTTTT
>JBJFHW010000263.1:0-9457 GCA_051893965.1 Acutalibacteraceae bacterium | reverse complement strand
TGCCGGAATGGTTGCACCTGTCGTAAGTGTTACGCCGCAAACAGAACATTTTGTGTCGGATTCTTTACCGGCAGTTGTGCAGGTTGCCGCTACGCCGTTGTTGGCTGAAACTTCAGTGTGACCCGTTGCCGGAATGATTGTCGGAGCTTTAATGATTGTTCCGCAAACCGAGCAAACTGTTCCCGAAGTCTGACCTGCGGTTGTGCAGGTTGCCGCTACGGCTGAAATTGTTTTCGGTGTGTGAGCGATATTTGAATGTGAGCCTGTGTCTGTCCAAGTTGCTCCGGTGACACTTTCGGAAGAAATATTACATCTTGAACATTCGTAGTAATAAACAGTATCAACCATGCATGTTCCTGCTGTTGCAACATATTTCGTTGTTGCAGTCCAGTCATGACCTTTTGCTGCAATATCATCTTTCGTGTAGCTGTAGCCGCAGGTGCAGGTATATTTTGATGTACCTACTGCCGTGCAGGTTGAATCTTTTGCAACGGATTTTGTGTATGAGTGAGCCGTTGCAGTAAATGTTGCCGTTACGGTTGTGTCTTCCTTTATGCTTGAGAAAGACTTATCCCAGGCCTTGAAAGTATAATGATATGTTGCATCATATGCTCTTGTCGGGTTCGACGGAGCCGATGCTGCGCAGCCGTAAGAAACCTGCTGTGTTTTAAGAACGGTTCCGTTATAGTTCTGGAATGTTACGGTATATTTGTTCAGAAGATAGAAATGAACAAAATAGAACGATGAATCAATCGCACGTTTATAAAGAATGTCGTTGCCGCTGAAAGTCAAAGGTGTTGTTGCAGCCGTTGTGGTTGTTGCCGCAATGGTGGTAGTACCCGATGAAACGGTCAGCGTTGAATTCGTTTTGCTTGAACTGCTGAACCATGTCGGCAAAGCAGAAAGGCTTGTGTTTGCAACAAGTGTTGAATAAGCAGGATCTGCACTTACTTTAACCGAGCCCTGATAGGTAGCAAATGAATAAGATTCGGGTGTGATTGTAATGTTTTCGCCGTAATTATAAGCGACGCTGTAATTCTGAACACCCTCAAGAGCGGTTATTGTGTATGTTCCGTCATCATTTGCAATCAGACCTACATTATACTGTTTTGCTGTGCCGGTTTTGATGCCATTGAGTGCAACAAGGTCGGAAACAGCATTGTTCAATGTTGTTGCAAGAGTATCGGGATTGGTGATGGAACCGTCAACCTTTGTAAGAGCAAGGCAAGCGTTTTTATATGCGCTTACAAATGTTGTCCATGCAGAGCTTGTTGTGTCATAATAAAGGCTTGAGAATGAATTGTCTGTGATGCCGAATTTTGCAAAGTATTTCTGAGCGTTGAACACAGCTGTTCTGAGAGCGCTCTTGTTATACTGTGTTGCATTCAGGTCAACGATACAGTGAGTCAATGCATGGTCGCCGCCGTCATTATTACCGTAATAACCTTTGACAGAATATCTCTTTGTTGAAACGGCTGTTGTTGAAGAAGAAGTATCAATTGCACGCGGGAAAGCACCGGCATATTTGATACCTTCTGTTTCATAGGCGCCCATTGAGCTTTGGGAACTTCCGCCCTGACGGGCAATGATCTTGTCATATTCGCCCCAAATAGTACCGCGTTTGTCTGAACCGGTCCAATAATCAACTTCTCTTCTTGTCTGGTTGGTATAATCAGCAATATACCATGAGCCGGAATCACTGTCGCTTTGTTCGTCATCAGTTACCATGAGACCGATGCCAAGGTTTGGAATCTGGCTGAGATCTGAATAACGGCTTGAGTCGATATAAATATTACCTGATGCGCCACTTGTCAAAATTGAAAGAAGATTTGAATCACTTTTTTCTTTATAATAGTAATCCATTGATCTGACATTAAAGGTGCTTGATGAGCTTGAAGTTGAACCCCAACCTCTGACATTGTCATTACTGATACCGCTTCCGCTCTGATTAGCACGGAAATATGCAGTCGAACTATCCGTCGTTGCAAAAACAGCATACATCTGCGTTGCACCGTTTGATTCGGTATAGCCTGTCGGCTGCGTTTTTGTTCCGGTAACTGCGGTTGTGCCGATATAACCGGTTGAAGCATTACTCAGAAATGCAGCAAGACCTTTGCCGTTGCTTGAAGTGCAGTAATTCGGATAATAACCGCCGTCATCATGGAGCGTTCCGACAGAAATGGAATGAACACCGGAAATCCATGTCATCTGCTGTGCGTAGGAATTGTTATAGTTTGTGTTAACCGTTCTGACAAAGCCGCCGACGGGAACAACATAGGGCTTATAAACATAAGTATAAGCAACCGCTGTTTTTGTTTTTCCGTCAACAGAGTCAACATATTTTGCAGTCCATTCAATATAGCAGCCTGTTGTTGAAGCGGCAAGATAGGGGCTGTAGGAAGAGCCCGATGAAATGGTTGTCGAATAATAATTTGAGGTTTTTGTAAGTGTTTTTGCTGAAGATGAGCTGTAGGTTGTGGAGTAAAGAGTGGAACCGCCGACAGTCATATAGCTCGCACTTCCTGCATAGTTCGTACCTGATGTCGGGATTGCATTTCCCGAAGTGTCGAGGTATCTGAACGAAAGTGAAACCGACGAAGCGTCATCATAGGCAAAATAAATGTTACCTGTTGTTGCCGCCGTTGTGTTGGTGGTCGGCTGAGTGTAAATACTGCTTGTGTTTACAGTATTCTGAACAAAATACTGAAACGGAGTTTTTGTTGTTGCAGTCCATGACTGAACATTGGGATAAAGATAAATGGCTTCGGGAACATAAAAGGCAAGATTCGTCGGAATGGTCGAAGTCTCTTTTGTTACCGCAGCCTCTGCCTTGAGAGCAACCAAAGAAGGTATGCCGACAAGGCATGACGTCAGAACCATCAGAACTGACATCAGTAAAGACAAAATTTTCTTTGGCAATTTTTTCTTTAGCATATAATATCTCCTATTCTCTGCCAAACGGCAGTATTTTTTTCGGTCGAAACGACCATTGTTTTTGTGCAGTGCACGAACTCGGTTTTTTTTATTTTGCCGCTGCCCTATCCGCCGGATTCTCCGTCAAACTGCATAAGGGCTCTCGCACAATAAAAAATTATACAGTCTGACGAAAAATCTGACGGCACAGTTCTGCGGCAAAACCGTGCACTGCAGCATTTATGTAAATTTACAGGTTAACTCCACAATCCCCGCAAATTTTCATAACAAATTAATCCTTGAAAGCCTCCTGAACGGCATAATAGGCAGGCTTCGGGTCACCGTTGAGGTCAACAAGTCCCCAGCCGGTTTCAACCGGACAGTCTTCCTGTCCGCAGATATAGCAGGCGTCGCTGTCGCTGTAGCAATAAACAAAGGCGCCACAAAGGAAATCAAGCTTTTTCAGTCCCGCAATTGCATCGGTGAAAAATCTTGCCTGATCTTCCGGTGTGTGACGGTAATCATTAAGCTGATAACCGCCGGGAATTTCTTTATAAAGATGGCTTGCAAGCTCCGTGTTGAACAGCTTGTCGGCAAGCTCTTCTTCGGACGAATATTCCAAGCCAAGCAGATGATCTCTGAATTTTTCGGGCAGATTGTTTACGAAAGTCATAAAATCTGCCCTTGCCGCTTCTTCGTTTTCAAAACCGTAAGACTTGAGAATTTCATTTTTCTGTTCTTCGGTCTTGACATCACCGTAGCCCATATAGCCGAACTCGCACATCATAATCGGTTTTCCGGTATAACTCCAGAGAGCACGCAGAATCAGATCGTTGACATAAAGCTCTTTGAATATATCTTCAAAGCAGCCGAGATAAATGTCCATACCGACATAATCGGCATACTGCAAATACGGTTTGATCGCTGTGCAAAGGTTATAAAGCGCCGTACCGCCACAGTTGAAGCCTGCAATAATGTCGCCTTTAACATCCCACATGGCTTCCAGCTGGATTCCGATAAATTCAGCCGCTTCTTCAATGGTTAACGGCAAAGTGAAATGTTCAATTCCCATTTCGTTGGTAATCTGGAAAGCGGAAACAATGCCCTGCAAATCCTGTGCAATGAATCTTGCATATTCTTTGATTTTTTCCTGACCTTGTTCCTCGCGCGGGTCATACCCTGCCTCAATATACTTTTTCGGATAAGGCGTTATGCACATAACCTTGAAGCCTTTATCGGCATAGGACTTTGCTCTCTCTTTATAGCTGAGATAGCCCTCTGTCGGGTTTCCGTCTTCATCATAAGGCATTGAAGTCAGGTCAAAACGTACCCATTCAATGTTCGCTTCGGCAATTTGCTCATAATTTTCATTCGGGTGGCAAACGCCCTCGATGAAACCGCCTGTTTTCGCCTTGAGCGCTTCAACTTCTTCATTGGAGCTTTTTATAAAATAAGACTTTCCGGCGTTTGTGAACATATAGCGAAGCCCTTCGGGATCAAATTTCGGTAAAACCGCATTCCACAAAACGATTATTACCACCAGAAGAACCGCCACAATAGATAAGAATATTTTTAGACCCTTTCTTTTCTTGGGCTTTTTCTCCGATTTTTTTTCCGGATTATTTTCAGGCTCTATCTCCTTTTCTTTTCGCATGGATCTCTTCCTTTCAAATATATTTATTTATATCACTGATAGAGGTTAACGGCATATTCGCGGTGCGTATACCATTTCTCTGTGACATAATTTCTTGCTCTGAAGATGACTTCATCTTCATAAACTTCCATCTGGAAGCCTGTTCCCGGCCATGGGATTCCGTATCGGTTGACCGAACCGTAGGCGGGCAGATTGACATAGAAAATTCCGTTTTGCTCTTCAACATTATATACGCTGAACAAATCCTGAACGGTTTCGCCGCTGACACCTGCGTGAAGATGTCCGCTGATATAGAAAACATTCTTTCCGGAATATTTTTCAAGAACGGCTTTCACAGCATCACTGCAGTCGTCCATGCCGCCGTCATCCCAAACCGTTTCCTGCCCGTTGGTTCCGTCAATCGGCCAATGGCAAACAACAAAAACAGGTTTTCCGTCTTTTGTTCCCTCGGCAAGCTCACGGTCAAGAAAAGCAAGCTGCTCATCTGAAATTTCCGGCCAGTCCCAGGACTTTTGTGCTTCATCGCTCAAAGCAATGAATTTATAACCGCAGATTTCTTTGCTGTAATAAATTTTGTCAATGTCTGTTTTGAGATATTGATTGGTCAGTTCATAAAAATTCTCTCTTGCTTCGTCCTGCGTCAGTCCCGAATCTCTGACATGACCGATATCATGGTTTCCGGTCGCAGTGAAAAGCTCTATGCCTTCCGGTGTGGCGTCGGTGAGAATTTTATAAAATTTTTCCATTGATTTTTTGTCGCCGTAATTGGTTAAATCGCCGGCAACAATCACGGCGTCAACCGGAGTCTTTGCGTTGCTCAGCCCCGAAAGACCTTTATAAAGCAAGCCTTGAAAAATGGCTTCTCTGTAATCAATATGAACATCGGAAATCAATGTTGCACAAAAGGATGCATTTTCTTTCTTTGTGTCAATCGGCTGATCTGTCGCTGCGCCGGGTAAACCGGCAAAAGCCATTGAAACAGCAGACAGAATCGCCAGTACCGATTTGAAAAAGGTTACTATGTAAGTCATTTACTTTACCCTCAGTTATACTAATTCAATTGTTTTGTCAAAATTGGGCATCCAGTGTCCGAGTGCAATATTTCTTGCTCTGAAAGCAACACAGTCGTCATATATTTCGATAATATAACCGTAGCCGTCGGGAAGATAACCGCCCTCAAAGTTTGTATAGCCCTCTGTGTTGAAGAACATATAACTCGGAAGATTGATATAATGAACATTGCCGATTGTTTCGATTGAGCTGTGTCCGACAATAGTGCTCCATGCTTCACCGCGAAGACCTTCATGAAGGTGACCTGAAATGAAGAATACATTCTTATATTTGTTCAGTACGGCTTCCACCTTGTCGCTGGCATCACCCATATCGCCTTTTTCGGGCCAGATTTCGTCCTGTCCGTTCGCACCGGTTACTGTCCAATGGCAAATAACGAAAATCGGTTTATCCTTTTCGGCTGCCTTTGCAAGCTCGGCGTCGAGCCAGACAATTTCTTCATCAGGGATATGACCTCTGGTGCTGTCTTCATCGGTTGCCATGCAGATAACCGTGTAACCGTTTACTTCGGTTGAATAATAAGCCTTGTCAATTTTTTCATCGAAATACTTATTATAAGCAGATACAAAGTTATAAGTCGGATCGGAATCTCTGAGCGATTCTCCCCATGTGTCATGGTTACCGATTGCAGGAATAAACTGCGGACCTTTCAGCGAATCCTGAACGCATTTATAAAAAGCGTCATACTGTTCCGGTTCGCCGTGGTCGGTCATGTCACCGGCAGAAATTACTGCATCGATATAGCCGCTGTCTGAAAGATTCTTGAATCCCTCTTTGAGCATAACCAGGCGGGCAGCATCATCTGCCTGAAGATGAATATCGGACATAGCCGCAATAGTACAGCGTACATTTTCCTTATCTTTCGCCTCGAACGGATGACCGAACTGCGGCGCAATCAACGAGTTAAAGAAAAAAAGCGCCGAGACGAGATAGGATAAAAGGGTTGTCAAAAATGTTGTCATAAAATCACCTTTCCTTGTTTTGAATATTATTCATAAATTGTCTTATATGAGACATTTTTAACCAATACTGAATTCATATTTTAAAGCTTAAAATATGTGAATATTTTTTTGATTGACATAAAATCAATAAACCATTATAATGAAAGCAGAGTCCATAAAAAAGGAGAGATAAGTATGAATTCAAAAAAAGCAAATGATTTGATGCTTGCCCATACACTGACAGGCAACATCGACAGAAAAGCAATGAAAATTTATTGCGGAGAAAACATTTCAATTGCCTCATGTGCCATTCAGCCGCCCGGACGAATCTGGGAACTTGAACACAAGCACCCGGAATATGAATTTATGATTCCGAAAACTGCAATCCCTTTTCTTACAAATGAAAAGGCGCCCTACTTCGGAAATCCCGGCTTTGTCTATCCTGTTTCAAGCGGAAAGCTTCACGGACTGAAATATGACTTTTCAAGAATTGAATACATGAGTATTACTATTGACAAATCATTTTTTGAAGATGCCGCAGTAAAAATACTCGGAATTGCTCCGGAGCTGAATCATTTCTTTAAGAAAAGCAGCGCTATGGATTTTTATATGAACGCTTTTATGAATGAATTCAATAAAGCAGAAAAATGCTTAAAGCCAAAGCTTGAAAGCCTTGAAACTCTGATATGCTATGAAATAATTGAAGCATACAGCAGTGTGGACACAGACAGCAGAACGGCTCCGTCGCTTTATAAAAAAGGAATGCGCGATGTTGCAGATTATATTGTTGAGCATTACAGCGAACAAATCACGCTTGAAGATCTTGCGCAAATGGCGGGAATGAGCCTTTCTCACTTTTCTTACTGCTTCAAAAAAACCTTTAACGAATCGCCTGCGAGCTTCATCAGAAAACTCAGAATCTCAAAAGGTATGCAGCTTCTCATTTCAACGAATCTGACGGTTAAAGAAATTGCTTTGCAATGCGGTTTTTCAACGAACACTGCATTTTCAGAAGCCTTTAAAACAATGACAGGTGTTTATCCTTCAGAATTCAAAAACAGCAATTTTTGTCAAAATTAGTCAAAATTTTCAGCGAATATAAAAGCAGTAATGTATATCATTTATAAAATTATACATTTGTTTAACAAATTGTTCAATTGTTGTCAAAGTATTATTCATTAAATTTTGGACGATTAAGATATTTTTGAATAAAATTTGAAACCGTATCTTTGTTTTGCACACAGATACGGTTTTTTTATTTCAAAATTATTCGCGTCAAGAATTTGTAAATTCGAATCAGTATTGAAATTATTTGGAATAAACGGCAAAAAGAAATGAATAATAATAAGGCATTACAAAAAAAAGAAGGGTTTGAATATATGAAAGCAACAGGCATAGTCAGAAGAATTGATGATCTCGGCAGAGTTGTTATTCCGAAAGAAATCCGCCGCACCATGCGTATTCGTGAGGGCGACCCGCTTGAAATATACACCGATGCAAACGGCGAAGTGATTTTTAAAAAGTATTCTCCGATCGGTGAACTCGGTCCTTACACAAAGCAATATGTTGAAGTTCTGAACAGAACAACCGGACTTCCGGCCATAATCTGCGACAGAGATCATATTATAGCGGTGGCAGGTATTCCCAAAAAAGACATTATGGAAAAGCGCATTTCTCCCATGGTTGAAAGCTATATGGAAAAAAGACAGAACTATATCTGCGGCGAAAGCAAAGACGAATTCACAGCCTGCGATGGTACAGACCGAAAAGTCGGCGTCCTTTGTCCGATAATCGGTTCAGGCGATGTTATGGGCGCTGTTATGGTTCTTACAAACGCTAATGACAGTGCGCCGAACCAGACAGAAATCAAGCTTGTTCAGGTTGCAGCCGGCTTTTTGGGCAGGCAGATGGAAGAATAAGAAAAACTATAATGAGTAAACAAAAATACCCGCGCAGAAATGTACGGGTATTTTTTAGTAAAAATGCTGACAAGTACATATACTTTACATATTTGTCAGCAAAAAACTGTTATTTAAAATATGACAAATCAGATAAGAGACAGATAAAGCTGTTTAATTTCTTCAACGCTTGTATCTCTGGGATTGCCCGGACGGCAGGCATCATCATATGCTGACTGTGCAAGGAAGTCAATATCTTCTCTCTTAACAATATCTTTCAGATCAGCGGGGATTCCGACATCTTTTGAAAGCTGTCTAACTGAATCCACTGCGGCTTTTCTTGCTTCTTCAAGGCTCATGGCATCAACGCCGTCAACGCCCATTGCTTTTGCAATATCTCTGTATTTTTCGCCTGTTGCAGGAGCATTGTATTCCATAACCGTCGGAAGAATAATTGCGTTTGCAACACCGTGCGGTGTATCATAAACGGCACCGAGCGGGTGCGCCATAGAATGAACAATGCCGAGACCGACATTGGAAAAGCCCATACCTGCAATATACTGACCGAGAGCCATCCCTTCTCTGCCCTCGGGTGTGTTCTCAACTGCGCCGCGAAGATTCTTTGAAATAATTTCAATCGCTTTCAGATGGAACATATCGCTCATTTCCCAAGCGCCTTTGGTAATATAGCCTTCAATTGCATGAGTCAGAGCGTCCATACCGGTTGCGGCGGTTAAGCCCTTGGGCATTGAGCTCATCATATCCGGATCAACAACAGCAACAACGGGAATGTCTTTCGGGTCAACGCAAACCATTTTTCTGTTTTTCTGAACATCGGTTATAACATAGTTAATTGTAACCTCGGCTGCGGTGCCTGCGGTGGTCGGAACGGCGATAATCGGAACGCACTTGTTCTTTGTGGGAGCAACGCCCTCGAGCGAGCGGACATCGGCAAATTCGGGGTTGGTAATGATAATACC
>JBJFHW010000262.1:0-2034 GCA_051893965.1 Acutalibacteraceae bacterium | reverse complement strand
GTGTAAAATATAAATTTAACAATATCACTTTCTCCCGAAAGCGGCAGAAATGCAGCAACAAAAGTCAGCCCCACGGGAAAAGCCGCCCGAATCATAAACTTTCTTTTATCTGCACCCGGCTTATCGGCAAAATGTCCGATGATCGGATCTGTCACTGCGTCCCAGATGACGGAAATAAGACTCACCGTTCCGGCAAGACCCGGGCTCATTTTTGCAACATCGGTCAAAAATACAAGATAATATGTATAGTACATGTTATACAGTATGGATTCCGTTGCAATGCCTGTGCAATAGCCGAGTTTTTTTCTTTTTGTCAGCGTGCTTTTGTGCATGAAAATTCCTCCCAAGCAGTTTTAAACTATATCTCCGCACAAACGCACGCGAAAAATCAAATCAGTTTTTCAAGTCCGCTTGTGTCGGTTTCTTTGCCCTGACGTTTATCTATAAGCTTTTCGGTCAGAAGAACAAACCTTTCTTTTGTAACAGGATAAAGAATCAGACCGATTATTGAAAGTGCCAAAAAGATGCACGGAATGATTGTTGCAATGTTTTCAATTGCGTTCTTCGCCGTTTCGGTCTGCACTTCGGCCGCTCCGTCATAGCCGGCAAAATCCAGCACCTGACCGGCAATCCACATTCCGATTGCAGAACCGAACTTCTGAAAGAACTGCGGAAAAGCGGTAATCATACCCTCGCGGCGCTTTGCGTTGATAAATTCATCAACCTCAACAATATCGTATGCCATGGAATAAAAAACCGTCCAGAAACAGGCAAGACCGATTCCGCAGCAAACAACCTCTGCAATTAAGGTCACAACACCGTTGATACCGACAATTTTCATAACAATCAGCGAAACAAAAGTTATCGAAATGAAAATGAGACTTGCGGTTCTTCTGTCTGTTTTTTCCGAAACCTTTGCAACAATCGGCGTCATAATTGCCATTGTGACAACAAGCACAACGATAACAATAACCATATCGTCACTGCTCATACCGAGTCTGCCCTGAACAAGATAAGCAAAATTCGTCTGAAGCATGGAAGAAGCCATCAGAAAGAAGAAAACAAAAATTACAAACGAGCGAAACGGTTTTAATTTGAGAATTTCAAAATATTCCTTAAAGCTTCCCTTTTGATTTTCGGTTTCCGCCTTGTTGGTTTTCAGTTCAACGCCTCTCAGACACAGCGATGCTGCAACGCCGAAAGCAACCGCAAAAACAGAAAGGATTGCCGCTGTTGTAATCCAGCCGCCGGCAAGCGTCAGTCCCATGCCGACAAACAGTGCAGGCAGCACAGACGGAACGGCATTGCCGATAAAGATGCAAACATTGTTGCACATGGAGCTTGTTGCTCTGATGGATGTTCTTTCGTCATAATCTTCGGTTATCTCGGCAACAACGGCATAATACGGAATGGTATAAACCGTATAGGCAAGCCAGAAAAGCATGGTCATTGCCGTATAGAAAACGAATTTGAAAGCATCGCTTCTTTCACCGAGCGGTAAAAATGCCGCAACGAAAGTAATTCCGACCGGGAAAGCGGCGCGAAGCATGAATTTTCTTTTGTCTGCACCCGGCTTATCGGCAAAATGACCGATGATCGGATCGGTTACCGCGTCCCATATTACAGAAATCAAACTAACCGTTCCGGCAAGACCTGCGCTCATGTGCGCCACATCTGTCAAAAAGAACAGGTAGTAGGTGTAATACATGTTATAAAGAATTGAGTCGGTGGCAATTCCGGCGCAATAGCCGAATTTTCTGCCTTTTGAAAGAGCACTTTTGTGCATTTGAGATTCCTCCCTTTAATTTTCGTAGTCTGTAAAAATGCAGTTTGTAAGGAATCTCTTCTTTAATCGGTTTTTATATATTTATCTTCGGTATATGTTAAATATATTTATCTCTTCGTCGGATTTAAGGGCTCTCTTCTTACCTTATCCGTTAATCATTTTTTCAAGTGCATTGATGATTTTTGAAAACGGTCCGCTTTGTTTGGTGCTTTGCGTATCATCTTTTGCCTGAACAAGTATCATTTCAT
>JBJFHW010000261.1:0-9484 GCA_051893965.1 Acutalibacteraceae bacterium | reverse complement strand
ACAGGCTGTGAAACGCTTCTTTCAATTGCCTGATAATCGTCCTTGCTTGCACTTTTATCAAACACAAGAACATCCCAGTTGCCCTCCATGTCGGACAAATCAACACTCTGCAAAACATCTTCGCCTGTATACGGTTCACAAACGGCAAGCGGCCATTTTTGCTTTTCAAAGAAAATCTGTCTGATTTCAAGTGCACTGCCCATGGAAGAGCTGAAGTTCTTTGCTTCTTCTTCACTGAGCTTTCTTTCTCCGGTCACAATTTCATCGTTATATTTATAATAAACGCGTGACTGCGAAGCCATAATCCATTTTCCGTCGGAGGTTTCAATGATGCTCGGACTTCCGGTTGAAGCCTTTCCGACATCAACATAGGAAACGCCGCCGTTGCTGCTCATGGAATAGTTATAGCCGCCGATCAGCTCAAAGCCTTTTGTATATTGATTTTCGTTTCGCGAAGCCGAAAATTCCTCCATGGAAGCGCCGCTGAAATCCACATAAGGTCCCTGCGGTGTTTTTGAGCGGGCAACACGAATGTTATAGTTTGTCTGCGAACAGCCGTAAGTTACGAACATATAATAATATTTTGTTTCGCTGTTATAGATGATGTCACAGGCTGAAACAAGGCTTCCTTCATCTTTGCTCAGAGCGGGAACACTGCCCGGCTTTGCAATCAGCTTTCCGGTGTTGAAGGTCTCGTTTCCGTGAAGCGTTGAAACCTTTTCGCCCTGCGAATTGAGCGAACCGTTTTTGCTCAGAAGTCCGGTGTTCGGATTGATTTCAAGCAGATAGATTCCGCCGTTGATTTCATCTTTTCCGTAATATGCCCCGTATGCCATATAGACGGCGCCGCTTTTATCGGTAAATACGCTCGGATGAACGGCATAGCTTGCATCATAAGTGGCTTTTGAGTTCTTCTTGTCACTGTCTGAAGTGCCGCCGCAGGTACTGATGACAAGACCGACATCCTGCCAGTCTTTGTTTTCAATTGAATAGGTAAGATCCGATGTTTTGACGCAGAAGATTGCCGCCTCGTTGGCGCCTGATGTTTTGCTCAGTGAATAATAAAGATAATAGTAGGAGCCGATTTTAACAATATCGGGAGCAAGCGGCTCACGGTTGCTTGCCGAAGAAGAATGGTTTTCGTCGCTGTCATAGCCGTGCGTCTGCGCCCATTTCTGCACAGACGGAAACGCGCTGAATCGCATCAGCGAATCGCTGTCCGCATTTGCGGGAATCGGGAAATAATTCGTTCTGTTTTCCCAGTTGACAAGGTCTTTTGAGCGGGCGACCACATTTCCGGAGCCAAAGCAATAATAATACCCGGAAGCATCGTCATAAATGATGGACGGGTCTTCAAAATCATAGGCATCGGCACTTCCGAAATATTCGGTTTTTGCCGGCAAAACGATTTCCGGCGCATTTTTATAGCTGACCGTCTCCTCGGTTACGGCTTCACCGGACGGCGTACCTTTTTTGAAATAAGCAAGCACGGTAAGCTTTTTGTCAACCTTGACTTTATATTGGAGCATGCTGACCTCATCTGTCACATCTTCACCGTTGACAACAAGCTTTTTGAGGTTATAATAAACCTTTTCGTTGCGTTCGGGCTTGATGGTGATGGTAAGCGTTGAGCCCGCTTTGCAGGTGACGGTGAATTTGCTGTCGGTTCCGACCGTTTCGGAATTGTCAACGGTCATAATGCCGTGCGCAAAGCTTTCAATGAACACGGGATATTTTGACGGAACAAGGAAGCGCACATAAACAAAAGCAACGCTTCCGAGCAGCACTAAGGTTGCGGTGAGGAAAGCCATGAATTTTTTGAACATCGGTTTTCTCCTTTAAAAAAATTAGTCAACAGTAAGGGATGAAATAATATCGGAATAAATACTTACGGCGTTATTGAAAAAGTTGCGCTTGACCAGCTCCACCTGAGACATATCGGCAACAAAAACCGTCAGCTTCAGAAGCTGTGTTCCGACATCTTCAATCACGAAAGTGACATGAAAGCCGTTTTCAAGCGGTGTCACTTCAACCTTGCTTTCGCGCTCAATTCTGTCTCTTGCAAAAATTTTCAGCGCCGTGCTGACGGTTCTTTCACGAATCGTCCGCGGAAGTGATTTTTCAATTGTTCCCACTTCATACATTGCTTTCGGCGTGATGGCAAAAATTTCGTCTCCGTCTTCCAGTGTGCTTGTTATGTTTCCGCTTTTGACAAGCTCACTGATTGCCTCGTTGGTTTCAAAATAATTGGCAACTGCGTTTTCCTGCAAAATTTCGTTGATTTTTGTTCGTGAAACAGGTCGGTCAAGCTTTTTGAGCAAATAGCACACGAGAAGCTTAATTTCTGATTTTTCCCGCAGTCCGCCGGGCGCAACGCCCTCATTGAACGTGTTTTGTTCCATTGTTATGTAATACACTTCCCGTCTGCATATTTTCATGATATAAGTAATCGCTGATATTTTATCACATCGCGATTTAAAAATAAATAGTATTTTAAAAAAATTATCAGATAAAATTTCAAAATAAAAAAATCAATACCGTTTGACACAACAGCAAAAATCATTTAAAATACAAGCGGAATTTTCCCTGAAAAGGAGCTTTTTCATGAATCCATACACCACCGTCCTATTCGACCTTGACAACACACTGCTTGATTTTGATGCCGACGAGCGCTGTGCACTGTTAAAAACGCTCAGCGAAAACGGTATTCCCACAGACGAGCCCGTTCTTCGCCGTTACAGTGCAATCAACAGCGCTTTATGGAAGCAGTTTGAAAAAGGCGAAATCACAAAAGAGGACATCAAAAACACTCGTTTTCAAACACTGATAAGCGAGTTTGGCATCAGCACAGAAAAAACGCCCCGTCAGATAAACGACTGCTATGCAGAGCATCTGACCGAGGGCGGCGTTCTGATTGACGGCGCCTATGAACTTTGCATGAAAATCAAAGAACGCGGCATGGAAATTTTTATTGTTACCAACGGCATTAAGCAAACCCAGCAAAAGCGCATGAAAAAAAGCGGGCTTAACAAAATCTGCAAAGAGGTTTTCATCTCTGAAAAAATCGGATTTCAAAAGCCGATGAAAGAATATTTCGATTATGTTCTGTCGCACATTGAGCAAAAAGACAAAAGCAAAATTGTTCTCATCGGTGATTCGCTTTCGTCCGACATCACCGGGGCGCAGAATGCCGGGCTTGACTGCATCTGGTTCAACCGAAGCCATGCAGAATGCACCCTTGAAAAAGCACCCACCTATGAGACTTCGGGCTTTGGTGAGATTCTGGATATTCTTGCACCCGAAAAGGTACCGATTTGAGGCGGGCAATGTTTACATATCAAAGGAGCTGTCGCATTTAGATGCAGAAAGCGTTTTCTTCACCCCGAAGCTGTATAAAGATACTGCGAGTGGGTGAAAAAACGTTTAAAAAAGCAAAATGTTTCATTTTTTCTTTTTATTTAACATTTTGCTTTTTGTTCTGCGCTAAATGCGACAGCCCCTTATTTCCAAAAAGTATTCCCGCCAATACCTATAACAGTGCTTGGTATCGGCTTTCTTCAATAGGACAAACAAGCAAAAACATCAATAAATTCAAGCAGAATTTTAATTTCGTTTTATCCGGACACTTTATAATAAAAATCAAGCGAATATTATATGTAAATAAACAATAAAATTTATCGTTTCCTATTGACATTAAATAAAAAGCAAGTATAATAACAGTATTGATAATGATTATTAATTAAGGAGAACAGTTATGGCAACCCTCAGAAACAGCCGTCAGCGCACCGCCGTTCTTGAAGAGTTAAGCTCAAGATGCGATCACCCGACTGCCGAACAGCTTTATCTTCAACTGAAAAAAAAGCTGCCCTCGCTGAGCCTTGCCACGGTTTACCGCAACCTGCGTATTCTTCAACAGGAAGGCAAGGTTGTGGCCATTTTAAGTAGCGACGCCGAACATTTTGACATCAGCAAAGAACAGCATTATCATCTGACCTGCAGAAAGTGCGGAAAAATTGTTGATGTTCAGATTGAAAACAGTGATTGGATCAATTCCCTCGTGTGCGGTTTCGGCGGCAAGGTTGAAGACCATTCTTTGATGTTTTACGGTCTTTGCCCGCAGTGCTGCAAAAAAGACGGCGAAAAAGCCGGTTGATATTGTTAAAAAACCGAAAAGGTTTCTTATAAATTTTTTATTTTATGGAGGAATAAAACATGAAAAAGTATTACTGCCCTGTTTGCGGCTATGAATCAGACGAACCGATTGACGTTTGCCCCATCTGCAAGGCAAAAATGAAAATGCGTGAAGACGGCGCAGAAATGACCTGGGCTGCCGAACACGTTGTAGGCGTTGGCAAAGAAGCAAACGTTCCCGAAGAAATCGTTATGGGTCTTCGCGACAACTTCAACGGTGAATGCTCGGAAGTCGGCATGTATCTTGCCATGGCAAGAGTTGCCCACAGAGAGGGCTATCCCGAAATCGGCCTTTACTGGGAAAAGGCAGCTTATGAAGAAGCTGAACACGCTGCAAAGTTTGCAGAGCTTCTCGGCGAAGTTGTTACCGACAGCACAAAGAAAAACCTTGAAATGAGAGTTGCGGCAGAAAACGGCGCAACACTCGGCAAAACCGAACTTGCAAAGAAAGCAAAAGAACTCGGCCTTGATGCAATCCATGACACCGTTCATGAAATGGCAAGAGACGAAGCAAGACACGGCAAGGCTTTTGAAGGTCTTCTCAAGAGATATTTCGGCGAATAATTTTTCGTCTGTAATTAAAGAATAAACAGGGGGAAAATAAAATCCCCCTTGTTTTTCAGGAGGCAAAATCCATGGAAAATTATACGATCTGCAAATGCAAAAAAGTAACGTATTTTGACGTTGAGGACGCACTTCATCAGTCTAAAACCTTTGAGGATCTTGAAAAGACTTTTGAAGAGGTCCAGGCAATCACTCACTGTTCAACAGGCTGCGGAGGCTGCCATGATAAGATTCTGGATGCTATTTCCGAAATTATGAGCAAATAAGCACCCGTCTTATATAAATCATACTGTTTCGAGGTGAAAACAATGAAGAAATATGCATGTCCGTGCGGATATGTTTATGATCCCGAAGTCGGCGATCCGGATAACGGAGTCGCTCCCGGCACTGCATGGGAAGATGTACCCGAAGATTGGGTATGCCCGGTTTGCGGTCTCGGCAAGGACGCTTTTGAGGAAGCATAAACAAAAATTACGATAAAAAGCAGGCGGCTTCGGCTGTCTGCTTTTTTGTTAAGGGTTAAAATGCTGACTGATTATGCAAAAAGTTTGAATTTTCTTTTGTTTGAATTGACTTTCAGGCGTTTTTTTGCTAAACTGAATTTGTAGTGATGAGAACTGACTGCATAAAGAAACAAAGGAAGTGAGAACAGCATGAAAAAGCAAAAGCGTCTTGTTGCCGTAATACTTGCCGTATCGGTTCTGTTTGCCATGCTGTTTTCCGTTTGCTTTATCGCAACAGAATCCGCTCACAACTGCGTCGGTGAAAACTGCCCGATTTGCTGTCACATCAACGACTGCAAAGAAGCAGTCAAAACATTGGCATCGGCAGCTGTTGCCGTTTTGCTCGCCGCAGTCATCACATATACGGCGGTTCTGGTTTCCGCCGAACATCTGACGCTGTTTGGCTTTCCGACGCTTATATCCTTAAAGGTGAAACTTTCAGATTAAATCAGAATAACGAAAAAACAAGGGAGCAGTCTATCCGTTTGATAGGCTTATTTGAGCATTTCAAATTCCCTTGTGTTTTTTTGTACCGTTTTTGGCACCGCGCAAAATTACCGCTGAAATCTTCGGCGATAATTCTGCGGCGCCTTAGTTCTGATTGAATCCGGAGGTTATTTTTTATGAAAAAATTTATTTCAGTTATGCTTGTATTCATTTTGATCGCCGGCTGTTTTTACGGCTGTAACAATAAAGACAATCAAACAAACGATGAAAGTGAAAAAGAAAGCGAAATGAAAAAGCTTTCAATTGTAACAACTATTTTTCCCGAATATGACTGGGTCATGCAGATTCTCGGCGCCAAAGCGGAAAACGCCGATGTGACCATGCTGCTTGACAGTGGCGTTGATCTTCACAGCTATCAGCCGACTGCTGACGATATTATTAAAATTTCAAACTGCGATTTATTTATCTATGTCGGCGGTGAATCCGACGAATGGGCCGAGAGTGCGCTCAAAGAAGCCGTAAATCAAAACATGACGGTTATCAATCTGCTTGATGTTCTCGGAAACGATGTTAAGCAGGAGGAAGTCGTTGAGGGCATGGAGGCTGAAAGCGAAGAAGAAGCCGAGGGAGAAGACGAAGTCGAATATGACGAGCATGTCTGGCTTTCACTAAAAAATGCAAAGGTGATTTGCAACTATATCAAAGACGCACTCATGAAGCTTGACGAAGAAAACAAAGACACATACGCCCAAAATGCCGAGGCTTATATCAAACAGCTTGACGCACTTGACACTGAATATCAACAAGCCGTCAGCACCGCAAAGACCAAAACACTTGTTTTCGCAGACCGTTTTCCGTTTCGTTATCTGACCGATGATTACGGACTTTCCTATTATGCCGCTTTTGTCGGCTGTTCGGCAGAAAGCGAAGCAAGCTTTGAAACCATTGCTTTTCTTGCAAAAAAAGTTGATCAGCTCGGTCTTTCCTGCGTAATGACGCTTGAGGGAAGCGACCAAAAAATTGCACAAACCGTTGTTTCAACAACCGCTTCAAAATCGGCAAAAATTTTGTCGCTCAATTCCATGCAGTCCATCACAGCACCCGATGTTCAAAGCGGTGCAAATTATCTTGAAATTATGGAAAAGAACCTTTCCGTTCTGAAAGAAGCGCTTCAATAAAGGAGGTATGCGGCAATGGCTCAGCTTGTTTGCCAAAATCTTTGCCTCGGTTATGACGGCAAGGAGATTTTGCATGATTTGAATTTTGAAGTAAACGCCGGAAATTACCTTTGTATCGTGGGCGAAAACGGTTGCGGAAAATCAACGCTGATGAAAACCATTCTCGGCTTACATTCTCCCCTTTCCGGCAAGGTTATCACCGGTGACGGACTTTTGCAAAATGAAATCGGTTATCTTCCGCAGCAAACCGTTGTTCAAAAGGATTTTCCTGCAACTGTTTGGGAAATTGTTCTTTCCGGCTGTCAGGGACGATGCGGTCTGCGTCCGTTTTATAAAAAGGAAGAAAAAAAGCTTGCCGCCGAAAACATTGAAAAAATGGGGATCAGCAAACTTTCAAAACGCTGTTACAGAGAGCTTTCGGGCGGTCAGCAACAAAGAGTTCTGCTTGCCCGTGCCTTATGCGCAACGAAAAAGGTTCTTCTTCTCGATGAACCTGTCACAGGACTTGACCCGAAGGTTACGGCGGAAATGTATCAGCTGATTCAGGACCTCAGCGATGAGGGAATCACCGTAATTATGATTTCGCACGATATTGAAGCGGCCGTAAAATATGCAAGTCACATTCTTCACATCGGAAAAACGGTCTTTTTCGGCACAAAAGAAGAATATCTACGCAGTGAAAGTGGAAAAACCTTTGGCATAACGGGAGGCGAAGAATAATGGCATTTTTTGAAAAACTCTCGATGTATCTTGATTACCCCTTTGCCCGCTATGCGCTTGTTGTGGGAATTCTGATTTCGCTTTGCTCATCGCTTTTAGGCGTAACACTGGTGCTCAAACGCTTCTCATTCATCGGCGACGGACTTTCGCATGTTGCATTCGGAGCAATGGCAGTTGCGGGTGTTGTCGGGCTTACCAATGACATGGTTCTGGTTCTGCCGATTACGGTTATCAGCGCGGTTCTTCTTCTGAGAAGCGGACAAAACGCAAAAATCAAAGGCGACGCCGCCGTTGCCATGATTTCGGTCGGTTCTCTTGCAATCGGTTATCTGCTTTTGAATCTGTTTTCAACTTCATCGAACCTTTCGGGCGATGTTTGCTCAACGCTGTTCGGCTCCACTTCCATTCTTACGCTTTCAAAAACAGAGGTAATTCTCTGCACAATACTTTCGGTTATTGTTGTGATTTTGTTCGTCTTTTTCTATAACAAAATCTTTTGCGTAACCTTTGATGAGGCCTTTGCAAAAGCCACCGGAACAAAGGCAAATGTTTATAATCTGCTCATTGCCATTATTATTGCGGTCATCATTGTTCTTGCGATGAATCTTGTCGGCTCGCTTCTGATTTCGGCACTTGTCATCTTCCCTGCCCTTTCGGCAATGCGTGTTTTTAAAAGCTTTAAATCCGTAACGGTTTGTTCGGCGGTGCTGTCCGTTTGCTGTTCGGCAATGGGAATCCTGATTTCCATTGTTTTCGGCACACCGGTCGGCTCAACCATTGTTGCCGTTGATATTGCGGCATTTGCAATCTTTTCAATTATAGGATTATTTGGAGGTAAAACAAAATGAAAAAAGTAATTTGTCTCATGCTTTCTTGCCTTATGGCATTTATGTTTATCGGCTGCGGAAACAGCGAAAACGATCAGACAACAGCCAACAGTCAAACCACTGATACACAAGCTGCACCGGTTTCTCAAAGCAGTTCAAAAGGAGAATCCGGCGTTGATGTTGATCTGACAACACTCAGTAGCACGATGGTTTATTCCGAGGTTTACAACATGGTGACAACTCCGTCGGATTATTTGGGTAAAACAATCAAGATGGACGGAGCGTTTTCGGTTTACCACGATGAGCAAACCGGAAAAGATTATTTCGCCTGCATCATTTCCGATGCAACCGCCTGTTGTTCACAAGGTCTTGAATTTGTTCTGGACGGTGACTACACCTACCCTGACGACTACCCCGAGCTTGGCACTGAAATTGCTGTTACCGGCATTTTTGACACTTATGAAGAAAACGGTCAGCAATATTGCCAGCTGATTAATGCAAAGTTAGCATGAATTCAGGAGCAAAAACAAGGCGTGCAGAAAACTCTGTACGCCTTATTTTAATGAATTAAAGTCAGCTTGCCAAAATCTGTTGGGCACAATATACAACGTTTCAAAAACATTCAAAAAAACGCGATGAGAAAGAAGTAAAATAATTCATAAAAACTATTGACAATCACCGATATTTTTGATATACTCTTTCAAGTCGAAAGACACCAAAGGGCCATTAGCTCAGTTGGTTAGAGCAACCGGCTCATAACCGGTCGGTCCGGGGTTCGAGTCCCTGATGGCCCACCAACTTACATATAACATATAGGGGTATAGCTCAGTTGGTAGAGCAGCGGTCTCCAAAACCGCGTGCCGAGGGTTCAAGTCCTTCTGCCCCTGCCAGAAAACAAAGCATTGCGTTAGCAATGCTTTGTTTTTTGATATGAACGGATGAACCCGAGGTGCGCGGAGCGTGCCGGGGCGAAGCGGCGTGCCGCCGCCGGTGGCGGAGAAAGGCATGCCGCTGAGGTGAAGAAACAAGGAGCAATGCGAAGCGCTCCAAGCGA
>JBJFHW010000260.1:0-9516 GCA_051893965.1 Acutalibacteraceae bacterium | reverse complement strand
ATAAATAGCGGATAATTTCCAATTTGAATATATGTATTTTTTGTAACTAAATTTTGAATAACATCGTTTGATTTTGAATTTTCAATTGAATTTTGTGCATCGGCCGATTATTTTAAATCAGGACGCCGCCGCTTTCAATCAAACAGCGGCGCCGTCCCCGAATAAGTATTTTTAATTCTGTCTGTATTATGCGCTTGCAATCAGCGTGGTGATAACCTTAATCAATGAAGTCAGAAGTCTGAGCAGTGCGCTGTAAATATCTTTTACCCAAAGGGAATCCAGAGCATAATCATCTTTTTCAACCGGCGTGAATTTTTCGGCGCTGTCTGCATCATATTGCATATACTGCGGATACTGTGAATAATCGTTGATTGTCGGCTGATCCTTTGAACTTAAAAGTGTCATTGCCATTGCAGCCGTGATGCCTGCGTCGGCATGATAGGCGTTTCTGATGAACCAGGTGCTGTCAGGGAAGACGCAGGTGGAAGCATCAATTTTTTTGTCTGCCGAAATATATTTTGCAGTGCCGTTTTCCTCAGCTTTCGCTATGTACGCTTTGGAAAGGGTATTGTTCATATTGGAAGTGGTTGCACCGTATGAGGTTGTGGTAACTTCCATTCTGCCGTCTGCAACCAAATCGCAGTTTTTGCTGATGGGAAGCATATTGAAGCCGTATCTTGCAATAACGGAAACTTTTGTTCCGTTTTCGCTTGCCTGCTTCAGCAGCTCTTCGGCTTTGGTCTGAACATTTTCGTGATAGTAGTTAATCTTTTCAAGATAGCCGGCATATTTTTCCTTGAATTCCCCTGTGAAAACAAGGTCAACGGCGTCCTGATAATAATCGTCACCGATCATTGCATAATAAGTCGGGAAGAAGAAACAGGATTTGAGCAGTCTCGGAACAAGATTGTCTTTAATCTTGTTATAAATCTGCGTAAGGGTATCCGTGCCGATTCCGAGCACCTTTGCCTGATTGAGCGTTGTCACAATTGCGGTCATGAGCGCGATCATGGCAGGATCTTCTTCAAAAAAGCGATTCTGACTGGAATTGAGATAATACGTTGCAAAGTTGCTCATGGCATCGGGATCAAAAACAAGCTGATTGGAATAAAGTGCGCCGACTGTGTCTGAGCCTGTGACGGTCGGAACAGACAGCACAACGCCCTCAATATCATCAGAGCCGTATTCTGCAAGATAGGCAGAGAAAACCGTTCCGCCAAGGCAGTGAACATACATTTTTACCTTGTCGTGACCGGTTGCCGTTTTAATTCTGTCAACATAAATTTTAAGCTGCTTTGCGCTTTCGCACGGATCCAGTCTCCAGTCATATTTGAACTGATAATCATAAAGACCGTAGCCGGATTTTTTGCTGTTGATTCCGACGGTTTCAGCGTTCCAGTTCACGCCGGTGTCATTTTGTGCATTTGCGTTTTCATCAAGCTGAATGGTTGAAAACATATAGGAAACCTTTTCATAAACAACGTCACAGTATTCGTCCCATGCCTTTTTGCCCTCAACAGGCTCTTTTGCAATCGCCTTGAGAAGAGCTTTCATGATGATTTCGGCACTTTCCTTTGTATACTGAACTTCATCTTCAACAACCGGATAAATTCTTTCTCCGGTTTTGTCGTTATAAAGCGTATCCATTCTGCCGCCAACAAAGATAATCGGCAAATCGTCTGCCTTTTCGCCTGCGGCAAAAGCCTGAACTGCCACAGTAAAAATCATAATGACAGCAAGAACCATACTGATAAATTTTGAACTGAATCTTTTCATGAATCTGAAACCTCCTGTAATAGTCAATCAATTCAAATGTTTATTGCTATTTTAACATATGTTAATAAAAAGTTCAAGGTTTTGGCAAAAACATATATTAAAAACAATTAAAAAATCAGCAAAAAGCGAAGCGTCATCAGACACATCGTTTTGTTGCGTGTGCCAAATCCGCTTCGCTTGTTTTTTTTGTTGTGAATTTTATTTAACTTTTACTGATGATATGGCAGAAAAACTGCTGTATAGCTTATTGCTTCCTGCATTTTTTATTGCTCTGACTTTGTAATAATAGGTTTTCCCTGTCCAGAGACCTTCGTCTTTATAGGAAGCTGTTGTTGACGTTCCGACCCTGCGGAAAACACCAGTCTGAGAATTTCCTCTGTAAATCTCATAACTTGCCGCTCCCGTAACTGCGCTCCATTTGAGTGTTGCACATTTGGTTCCGGCGGTTATCTTGAGCGATTTCGGAGCTGCCGGCGTAAGATAAAGCGTTGTTTTTGAAAAGCCGGTGCTGAAATAGTTCTTTCCGGAAACCGTTTTATAGGCTCTGACAGCATATACATAAGTTTTTCCGGGGGTGAGATTCTTCAGCTTATAGGAAGTTGAAGAAGTATCCGCAACCTTTTTATATGTTTTCGTTGATGAATTATAAAGATAAACTCTGTATTTTGAAGCCCCCGCAACCTTGCTCCATGAAATGGTTGCACTTGTTCCCGAAAGCGTTGAACTGACTTTCGCATTGGCCGGAACAATCGTAAAGGTAAGCTTCTTTGCGGCTTTACCGTTATATTTTCCTTTGAAATTAACCGTTACGGTATATTTGCCGATTTTGGTTCGGCTACTCGGATAAGTTACGGTATAGTCAGTACCCTTAACAAGGTCTTTGTTTGCGGTATCCTTAACAATTACAGTCGGCGTTTTTGCCTTTCCGTCATAAACCATGGTTGTTGAGGAAAGCTTCACCGTTCCGAGCGTCGGGTTAAGCACTTGCTGATAATTATAAATTTTCGACAGACTGCCGCCGCTGTAATTCATAAACTGCGGATAGGAACTGCTGCTTTTGATGGTAAACTGAGAGGAACTGTTGCAGATTGCATAAATCAGACCGTTGATACACGACGGGAAAGTCGTATGGACAAGATTCCTGATAAACCATGTATAATCCGGGAACAGCGCCGTTGACGAATCAATTCTTTTATCGCCCGAAACATAGTTTGCGCAGCCGCTGTTGGTCACGGTTTTCAGATAAGACGAAGCGAGCGTTTTCCCCGAATCCGCACAGGTTGCACCAAAGGAAGTGTTTTTTGTTTCAACCCAGCCGTCGCCCTGCTGTTCGCAGCCTTCATAGATCGGGTCAAAATCAACATTATATTTTGAAATGATGTTAATTTTCATTCCGTTCTTTTTCAGCGTCTGAAGAACGGACGGAAGTTTTTTCTGAACACTGTTTTTAAAACGGTCGGTTTTTGCAACAAGATTTTTATAGCTTCCGGTTCTGGCGTTTTTGCCGAAAACATTTTTCAGTGCGTCTTCATAATATTCCGTTCCGACCATTGCCCAATATCCCGGCATGGTTGCATAAGTGGCAAGCAAAAGCCTGGGAAGAATGGTGGGAGCTGCCTGCTGATAAAGACTGTTGGCTATATCTGCGCCGAGCTCCATGCCGATGTTTCCGAATATCTTATAGAATGTATTGAGCATTCCGGAAAGTTCATCGTCATCGTTGGCGCTTGTTTTGGAAGCATATTTTTTCAGCTGCTCGGTATCAAACTGAATTTTTCCTGCAAACGGTGCGCTGACAATCAGAATGCCGTTGCATGCCGGCGCGTAAAAGATAGAGGTGTCGATTTTCGGGTCGCTCTTATAGCGCACGAGATATGCGGCAAGAATATCGCTTCCCATACATCTTCCGACAACCTGAACTTTTTTCTTTCCCGTTGCGGCAAGAACCTTGTTTATGTATGTTCTCAAAGATGCGGCCGTTGCCCATGGATCCAGTCTGCTGTCATATTCAAAAATATAATCGCTGACCGTATAGCCGGAGGTTTTCTTTTTCGGTGCCGCCTGTGCTTCAATATGAGAGCCGTTGGAAATTTCTCCGTTTTTGTTAAGCACCTGATCTTTATAAAGAGGCGCAATCAGATCATATAGGGTGTCGCCGAGATAGTTCCAGTTTTTCGTCGTATAGCTTTTCAGAGCCTGCGACACGATTTTTGACATATTTTCATCAATAACGCTGGAGACCGATGTTGACATCGGATAGATTTTTTTGCCGTTTTTATCGTAAATCGGCGTTCGGCGTCCCTGAATATAAACGATCGGCAGCTTTGACGTTGTTGCCGCATCAACGGTTGAAGCCGGCGCAGCAATGCTGAACACAAACAGAGCACAAAGAACAAAGCATAAGGTTCGTTTGAAAATTTTCTCCATTTTTCAAAATGCCTCCAATCTAAAAAAGTTAATAATATAATTATATTACTCATCTTATATAATATGAATGTTAGCACAATTAAACGGCTTATTTATTCCAATTAGCAAAATAAATAAAATCTAACATATTGTTTAAACAAATTTAACAAAAAGCTATGGAATCCGCCACATTCGGACTCCATAGCTTAATCTTTAAGAAACAGTTTATTCAGAATATTTTTCAATAAGAGCGACAGCATCGCCGATTGTTTCCAGATCAAGAGCTTCACGGTCGGGAATTTCAACATCAAATTCATCTTCAATTGCAACCGCCATATTGACAAGCTCCAGGGAATTGAGACCGAGTTCTGTTCTGATGTCTGTTTCAGCAGTCAGATTTTCCGGTTTTACATCAGCATATTCGCAAATTACTGATTTCATTCTTTCAAGTGTTGTTGCCATGTTTTTATTCTCCTTTTATTAATTATAATGATAATATCAAACGAATTTTTTTACCGATTCATACTCGGCTTAAAGAAAACACTTTTTGCTTTCTTATTATTCTATCGCAATTATGATATACTGTCAAGAAGCTCGCCGATTGTTACGTCGGGATTTTCAATGCCGGCAAGAATCACTTTCATTGCGTTGCTGTGGAGCGCTTCAATATCCTCTGCGGTTGAAAGCTTCACTCTATACATATAATTAATGTTGATGCCCATGTCTTTCGGATCGGGTGAGCAAATTGTGTAAAGCGGTGTGAAATATCTGCCGAGATCATATGTTTTGAAATCAACCTTGAACGGAAGATTCGGCATAATCGGCACGGGAATCCATGAGAACATCATGCAGGCAGGGCCCTGAATGAGATTATAGTTATAAATCTCTCTTGAAAGATCTCTTGCTGTGATGTAAGGATAGGTACTGTGTCTGAACAGCTTGGTTCTGACTGATGTCATTTCATCAATTGCCTGAGAGAAAGTGTAATTTTCGGGAATAATGGTTCTCAGCTGAAGCGGCTGTGTAATGCAGCCGGACATGTTCTTTTCACTCTTTGTTGCACGCTTGCTGCACATTGACATCATGAAAACATCGTCAATTCTGTTGTTGATGGCGCTACAATGAGTACGCAGACCGAGCTGAAGAATGCTTTCCGGAGCAATCTTCTTTTCAAGGCAATAATTAAAAATCTTCTTTGCCTGCTCCGGCTCAATGTGCTTGGTAATCATTGCACATTTATCATAAATCGGATTATAGGCAGGCGGAACACGAAGATCGGGGTTCTTTTTCTTCTTGCGGTATTTTTCAAGAAATTCCGGTCCGTGAACAGCCGCATAGAAAGGTTCGCCGCCTTTGAGGAAGTAATCGGTATAGAATTTTTTGTGCTTTTCCATTTTTTTGGTATCGGAAAGACGGACAAATTCTTCCTGAATATAATCTTCGTATTTGTCAAGCGGTTCGGGCATCGGCTCACCCTTTTTGAGCGCTTTATAAACCTTGAGAAGATCCATGAAGAAAATAACAGCGCCCATTGCGTCCA
Source organism: Acutalibacteraceae bacterium (assembly GCA_051893965.1). Taxonomy (GTDB): domain Bacteria; phylum Bacillota; class Clostridia; order Oscillospirales; family Acutalibacteraceae; genus UBA6857. Next base: position 3,794 of record JBJFHW010000260.1, on the reverse strand, counting down.
TGTTCAAGTGACTGACATTAAAATAAACGCCGTTTCCGACACCGTCGGTTTTATAGAAATAAATTCGGAAAGTTTCATCTTTCAGGAAATAAACAGGCTTCTGCGCATCTTTGGCAAAGAAAGCGTCCTGCTCTTCAAAGGAAGAAAAATGCTTGACAGGAACTTTGTATGTAAGCGACGGCAGGAAATACTGCTTGATTTTTTTGTCAACAACAACAAAACGAATACGCAGACTGTCGTTTCTTTCAAGCTCAATGTCAAAAGCCTTCTGAAGAAGATCAAAATCAATATCCTTGTCCACGGTGAAAGATACCGGGATTTGCGTAAGCTGCTTATGGAAGCTGTATTTTACCATAAGATAAACCGTTTCCTGCGAGGGAATAATGTTATACAGCTTATACGGCGGAAGTTCTTTCTTTTTCATTTACTATCGCTTCTTTCTATATTTTGTTACAAGGTGTTTGCATTTATTTAATCATAGCACAAAGGCGCAGATAAGTCAACATCCGGCGCCTTTTAAAATTAAAACAAAGATAAATTATAGATAAAATTTTATGTCTGAAATGCTCTTTTGTGTAACAATTCGCACAAAAAAAACGCAAAAATCACTTTTGTGACACGTCAAAATGAACGTCTTATACTCCCGAATAAGCGTTGAAGCCGCCGTCAACGGCAATGGTGGTTCCCGTGATAAAACCCGAATAAGCTTCGTCACAAAGGAAAAGCAAAGCGCCGTCAAGCTCCTGCGGCTCGCCGCAACGTTTCATCGGCGTTGCGGCAAGAATTTTTCCTGTTCTTTCCGTTGGCGTTCCGTCCTCGTTCCAGAGAAGAGCCTTGTTCTGATTGGTTGAGAAAAATCCCGGTGCAATGGCATTGACGCGGATTCCGACCTCGGCAAAATGAACCGCCATAAACTGTGTGAAATTCTGTACCGCCGCTTTTGCCGCGGAGTAAGCCGGAATTTTGGTCAGCGGACGGTAGGCGTTCATAGAGGTAATCATAACAATGCAGGTGTTTTCCTTTTGTGCCATGTCTTTTGCAAAAACCTGCGTCGGAATGAGCGTTCCGAGGAAGTTGAGGTTGAAAACAAAAGAAATGCCGTTCGGATCAAGGTCAAAAAAGGTTTTGATGTTTTCGTCCTTTTGCGTCAGGTCGATTTTTTCAAGCGTTTCCTTGGTTGTGGTTCCTTTGGGATTGTTTCCGCCCGCGCCGTTGAGAAGAATATCGCAGGTTCCGAATTTTTCAAAAATAATGTCCCTTGCGTTTTTCATGCTGTCGCTGTCAAGAACATTGCAGCCGACGGCAATTGCCTGTCCGCCCTGCGCCGTAATTTCATCGGCAACCTTTTGCGCCGCCGCTTCGTTCAGGTCAAGAACCGCAACTTTTGCGCCCTGACTTGCAAGCGTTTTTGCAAAGCTTCCGCAAAGCACTCCACCGCCGCCTGTTACAACGGCAACTCTGTCTTTCAAATTTTCATGTTTAAACATTTTGGTCATATCCTTTCGCGTATTGTTTTTAATTTTACTTTATTTTACTGAGTTTAAAACCGCCTGCATCACTTTGTTTGCAACCGGAACAGCAAGCGAATAGCCGGAGCCGCCGCTGTTTTCCATGCAGACAACAATGGCATACGGAAAATCACTTCTTTGAGAAAAGCCGTAAAACCATGCGTGACAGGGTTTGTCCGAAACTTCGGCAGAACCTGTTTTTCCGCACATTTCAAGCCCGGGGAATTTTGAATCCCCATAATAATCTTCCACATTGGAGCGCAGCATTTTCTTCATGGTTTTTGCAATTGACGGGTCAATAGAGATTTTTTTGGTAGTTTTTCCGCTGTCGGATTTCAGCGTGCCCGATGACTGCGAAACCACATAGGGAATCACGGCTTCTCCGCCGTTTGCAATTGCGCCGGCAATCATCATCATGTGGCAGGGATTGGCAAGGGTTGTATATTGTCCGATGCCTGCCCAGCCGAGGTCAAGCTTGGTGGAATCGCTGACATCGAAATAGCTTGCCTTTGTCTGCGCTTTTGAAATTTCAAAGCTTTCACCGAACCCGAGTTCCTTTGCGGTCTGCGCCATCTTTGTTTTTCCGAGTTCATCGGCAAGTTCGGCAAAAACGCTGTTACACGAAACATTAAGCGCTCTTTGGAAAGTAAGCTGTCCGTGTCCGGATTTGTTGTTGCAGATTACATCGCCTTTTCCGGTGTTATATTTTCCGGTGCAGGTAAAGGTTCTGTCTTTTACACCCTCAATGTTTTCAAGCGCACAGATTGCCGTCACCACCTTAAAGGTGGAGCCGGGCGTGAACACACCGGAAATGCAGCGGTTGAGATAGATACCGTCATATTTTCCGCTTGTGTCCGTATCAATATCGGACGGTTTGTTCTGCGGGTCATAGCTCGGAGAGGACACCATGCACACTACCTCGCCGGTTTTATAGTTATAGCAGCAGATTGCCCCTTTGTTTCCGTTCAGCGCCTGATAAGCAGTGGCGCAGACATTGGCGTCAATCGTCAGCTTGACATTCACGCCCTTGTCTGATTTGACGGCATCATAAACACCGTTTACAAAATTATAGCCGATCAGATCGGAGCGATACAGCGTCTGAACACCGGTCGCAATATATCCCTCGGCGTCTCCGACAGTATGAAGCGTTGACAATCTGACATAGTAATTTTCGTTATAGATTCTTGTTCCGTTTTCGGTTTTCACAAGCGAAACCCCGTTGCGGTCATAAATCGTTCCCGCGGTTGAAAGCTGACGGTTTGAATAAACATGTCCGTTGATTCTTTTTGCCGCCCATTCGTCGCCGTGAACGATAAAGGAATACATCATAATGATCAGACCGACAAAGAACGCGCCGATCAGAGCAAAAATCACATAGGCTCTTTTGGTTGTATTTTTCAAAATTCCACCCCCGAATACTTTTGGAGAAATGAAGTCTTTTGTCAGGTGAGCTTAAACACTTTCGGATAGGTCCTTACATCTGCCGATTTTATGAACGCAAACAGCGCCCACGAGCAAATCATGCTCGAACCGCCCTGACTGACAAACGGCAAGGTCACGCCGGTCAGCGGCAGAATGTCGGTTATTCCGAAAATGTTAAGGCTTGTCTGAAACAGCAGCAGCGCCGCCGCGCCGCAAGCCGCAATCGAATAAAATGTTGACGGTGCCGAACGGGAATTGACAACGGCGTAAATGGCAATAATCGCAAAGGCGATGACAATTGAAAAAGCGATAATCATGCCGAGTTCTTCACAGACAACGCCGAAAACAAGGTCGTTGGAAGAAGCAAAAACATTTCTCAGCTTGCCGTTTCCGATTCCGAGCCCGAAAAGTCCGCCGCTGACGGAATAAACAAGCGTTCTGACCTGCTGATAGCCCTTTGAGTTGTCAATGTTTTCCCAGACATGACGCCATGCCATAAATCGGTTGGCAACATAAGGCTTCATGGCAATGACAATAACGGCGCCGATTACGGCAATTGCACAAATGAAAAGAAGAGAACGAATGTCGCCCGAGCGCATAAAAGAGATGATAATGAAAGTAAAGAAGAAAATAAGTGCCGTTCCCAAGTCTCTCATCAGCACCGGAATTCCGATGCAGGCAAGGGCAAAGCCGATGTAAAGATAAATATTTTTGGTGGTCAGCAATTTATCAAGCGAAGCCGCGCCTACAAAAACAAACGCAATTTTCACAAATTCCGCCGGCTGAACGGAAAAGCTTCCGCCGATTTTAATCCAGTTATACGCGCCGTTTGTCGGACCGATGACAAAGCGAATGACAACAAAG
>JBJFHW010000259.1:0-9560 GCA_051893965.1 Acutalibacteraceae bacterium | reverse complement strand
GTAAGAGGTAAGAGTGAAAAGTGAAAAGGTGCGGTGATTTTGCCTGCGGCAAAATGGATTATAATTTGTTTAACTTTATTTTTGTGCCTTGTAGCGTAGCGGAAAGGAATGGTTAAAAAATATGAAAAAGAAAAGTGTTTTGTTTGTGATCAATTCTTTCGGCTTGGGCGGAGCGGAAAAAAGCCTGGTTTCGCTTCTTCCTCTTTTTGATTATGAAAAATATGACGTTGATGTGATGGTGCTTTCAAAGGGCGGAATTTTTGACAGCCTTGTTGATGAACGCGTTCACAGACTTGAGCTTTTGCCTTTTCTGAAATTCTGTACTCTGCCGCTTTCAAAACAGCTTTTGTCGTTTCAATTTAAGTTCCTTTTCGCAAGGCTCAGGCTTGCTTTGATGCTCAAAATGAATGCAAAATCAAAAAATAAAAAGCATGACGCGCAGATTTATTGGCAGTGCTGTAAAAATTGCTTTGACAGCCCCGAAAAGGAATATGACCTTGCAATAGGCTGGGGGCAGGGTGTGCCGGTGAAATATGTCAGCACAAAGGTCAGAGCAAAGAAAAAGGCGGTCTGGATCAATGCCGATTATACCGCCGCCGGACACAAGAGGGAAGATGACCTTGAGAATTTTTCAAAGGTTGATACTATTGTTTCGGTTTCAAAGGCTCTCAACGAGCAGATGAAAAAGGTCTTTCCCGAATACGAAGAAAAAATGCGCGTGATTTACGATATTCAGAACGCGCAGTTGATTGAAAAAATGGCGGATGCCGAAAAGGTCTTTGAAAATGAAAAAAGACTGAAAATTGTAACCGCAGGCCGCCTGAATCGGGTGAAAGGCTATGATATTGCGGTTGACACCTGCAAAATTCTGAAAGAAAAAGGCTATGACCTTGTCTGGTACGCAGTCGGCGAGGGGCCGGAGCGCGGCAGACTTGAAAAGCAGATTACGCAAAACGGTATGCAAGATACATTCGTTTTGCTCGGCGCAAAAGCAAACCCTTATCCCTACATGAAAAATGCCGATATTTATGTTCAGACATCGCGCTTTGAGGGCTACTGTCTGACGCTTGCCGAAGCAAGAATTCTCAACACGCCGTGCGTGACAACGGAGTTTGAGTGTGTATATAATCAGATGATTGACGAAAAAAACGGTTTGGTTGTAAAAATCAATCCGCAGTCGGTTGCCGATGCGGTTTCAAGACTGATTGAAGATAAGCAGCTATATCAATCAATTCAGGCGTATCTCAAAACGGAGAAAAAAGGCAACACGGAAGAGATTGAAAAGGTTTATGAACTTTTCGATTAAAGTCAAGCTGTAAAAACGGAGATTATGATGCAAGAACAGACAAATAAAAGAGAGAATTTCAATTCAATAGACCTTGTAAAATTTATCGCTTCAATTTTTGTTATCGGTATTCACACGCAGATTTCATCGGCGATACAGCCGGATTTCTTCAAGAATTTTGTTGATTCGATTTTTGAGTTTGCTGTTCCGTTCTTCTTTGTTTCAAGCGGATTTTTGCTTTATCAATTTTCCTCTTCTTCTGAAAACTTAACAAAACGCGCAGGCAGAACGGCGTTGAAATTTGCGAAGATTTATCTTCTTTTAACGGCACTGTATCTGCCGCTGACCGTTATCGGCTATTACACCAAGGGGCTTTCGCCGATAAAAGCCGCAGTGGATTTTGTTCTGACCTTTTTGTTTGCCGGTGAAAACTATTATTCATGGCAGCTGTGGTATCTGCTCGCGGCGGCAGTCGGCATGGGTCTTATATATCTGCTTTTGAAAATGAAGCTTAAAATCGAACACATTTTTGCGTTTTCCGCTGTGATGTTTGTGCTCGGAAATGTGCTCCTATTTCTTCATGAAAGCGGCGCCAATATTGCCGTTGTTGAGCTTTATTTCAAGATTTTTCTCAGAACACGAAACGGTCTTTTTGTGGGAATGTTCTGGCTTTCGCTCGGGCTTCTGATTGCAAAACATCAGGAAAAAATCAAAACAACGGTTTATGCTGTTTTCTTTGCCGTCGGAACCTTGGGAATCATTGCCGATTCATTTCATGCTTTGGATTATTTCAAAAATGCGTTTCTTGTTCTGTTTTGCTTTGGTGTGTTCGGCTTGGTTCTTCAGATGAAAATTCCAAAGAGTGATGCTGTTTCAAAGAAACTGCGAAATCTCAGCTCCTTGATTTATTATGTTCATATGTATTTTGTGGCTTTGTTCAGGCTCGTTATTTTCCGCTCACAGGGCGATAACTATAATCACATCTTGCTTTTTGTTTGCGTGTTTGCCTTTTCGCTTGCGGCTTCGTGGGTGTATTTAAACATAAAAACAACAATCACTTCAAAGCACGGCAAAAAAATTCCGGCCGCTTAAAAATGATGATGAAAGAAGTTTTTCAATGATTCAACGGGATATTATTCTGACGGTTTTGCTGTTTTTGTGCATTTGCGTGTTTGCAGTTCTTTATTATATCGGACAATACTGCAAAAAAGAAAAATATATTCGTGTGTTGGGCGTTTTTTCCGCTTGGGTGTCGGTGTTCTTTTTCGCTTATCTGGCTGTTTTCCGCCGCCCGTCCGGTGATGAGACACTGACTGCGCTTGCACCGCTTTTGTCATACCGCCAATATATAACATGGTACGGCGGAATTGACGTTTTTGCGCAGGATATTGAAAACATTATGATTTTTGTTCCGATCGGGTTTTCCTTGCCGTTTGTGCTCGGAGAAAAATGCAGCAGCTTTGTTTCGGTCGGCTCGCTCGGATTTTTACTCAGCCTTTTTGCGGAAGTCAGTCAGTTGATTTTCAAACTCGGCGTATGCGAAACCGATGATGTGCTTAACAACACCATCGGCGCTGTTGTCGGCTTCGGCATTTATTATTCCATGACTGCCTGCCGTGCACAAAAGGGAAGAAAGCCGGTTTATCAGATTGAAAAGCCGAAGCGGTTTCTGCTTGGACTTTTGCCGCTGTTTGCGGTTTATCAGCTTCTTGTTCTTATTCAGGTGCTCAGAGCGGTTTGGTGCCTTGTTTAAAAAATTTGACTTTGCCGTTTGGCGTTTCATTTGATTATCGGGAGGTGAGACAGATGAAAAGATTATTCAAAAAGCTTGACAGCATTTCTATTAAAGAGATTTTAAGAGAAGTGCGCTGGGTATGGCAATATATCAAGGAATATAAGTTTTATGTTGTGCTTTATGTTGCTCTCGGGCTTGTTTCAACGGCAACCGGTCTTATCGGCTCCGTGCTTTCCAAAAAGCTGATTAACTGTGTAACGGGTTATGATTCTTCATCTGTTCTCACGGTCGGAATTTTTTATGTTTTGTTCGGACTTTCCAGCATTATTCTCAACGCGGTTCTTTCCCGACTTTCTGCGGTTTCGTGCGCCATGGTAACGCAAAACATACGAACCGATGTTTTTTCAAAGGTTATGAACGCAAAATGGCAGGAGTTTTCATCTTATCATTCCGGCGATATTCTCAACCGCGTGAACAATGATGTTTCAACGGTTGCAACAAGTGTGCTGACCTGGCTGCCGAACCTTGTGACAAGGCTGTTCCAGTTTGTCGGTGCGTTCTTTATTATTTTTCGCTATGACCGGTCCATGGCATTTATCGCCCTTGCCGGTTCGCCGGTTACGGTTGCGGTTTCGCTGTTTTTCCTCGGAAAGCTTCGTGAAAATTCAAAAGGTGTCCGCGAGGCTTCAAGCAGTCTGATGTCTTTTCTCGGCGAAACATTCAGGGAAAGTTCAAACATTAAGGCTTTTGATCTGACCGATGATTTCAAAAAGCGTTTTGGCATTGTTCAGTCTGCGCTGACTTCATCAACACTCAGACAAAACAGCTTTTCCGTCCTTTCTTCGGCCGCGGTTTCCGTTATGGGAATGTTGGTTTCCTATGCCTGCTTCGGCTGGAGCGTATACCGGTTATGGACGGGCGCCATCAATTTCGGCACAATGGTTTTATTCATTCAGCTGACATCGGTTCTTTCGTCCGCTTTCGGTTCGTTGGTTTCTCTTGTTCCGAATGCCGTTAACTCGGCGGTTGCGGCAGGCAGGGTAATGGAAATTACGCAGCTTGAAAGTGAACCGGGTGATATAAGCAAGGTTATGCAGTTTATGGACGAAAACAGCAAAAGCGGTGTGTCCGTTGAGCTTCGCGATGTCGGGTTTTCATATAACCGCAAAACTCCGGTGCTGAGCGGATTTAGCGCCGAGGTTGCCCCGGGTGAAATTATTGCGCTTTCGGGACATTCCGGCGCGGGAAAAACAACCGTTCTCAGGCTTCTTCTGGGACTTGTTGAACCGTCGGACGGAAAAGCGGTGCTGATCGGAAAAGACAGCGGAAAAGAGCTTGAAATATCCTCTTCAACAAGAAAAGCGTTTACCTATGTTCCGCAGGGACACTCGCTTTTTTCGGGAACAATCAGAGAAAACCTGCTCATGCTTCGTCCCGATGCCGACGATGAAGAAATCAACCGAGCGCTCAAAGCGGCATGTGCCTATGATTTTGTTTATGCAATGCCCGACGGACTGGACAGCCGGTTGGGTGAGGACAATCAGGGCCTTTCCGAAGGGCAGGCGCAAAGAATTGCCATTGCAAGAGCCATTCTTTCCGAAAGTCCGGTCATTTTGCTTGACGAAGCAACTTCAGCGATTGACAAAACCGCCGAAAAAATCATTCTTGAAAACATCACTTCATTTGCAACGAAAAAAACGTTGATTGTAACAACGCACAAGCAAAGTGTTCTTGACATCAGCGACAGAGTTTATGAAGTTGGAAAGATTTAATGTAGAACTTGTATTAATTTCGAATTCCGAATTAGAATAAGTTGTGCATTCATTTCGTTTCTCTTTGAATACTTCAATCCAAAAAAGAGAAAATGGTGCATTTCGGTTGACGGAAACAAACATATTATGATAGAATTATAAGTTAGAAAGGCTCGGCTTTTAAGCAGATGACTTAAAAAATTGCAAGGGAGGCAACACGATGATTGATTTACATTCGCATATTTGTCCCGGTGTTGACGATGGCTCGAATTCGCTTGAAGAGTCGCTTGCAATGGTGAACCTTGCCTATGAATGCGGAACAAGAGCCATGGTTGTGACGCCGCATTATCTTAACCGGTCACAATGTCGGTTCCGCCTGAAAAAAAGCGATGTAATTGAAAGATATAAAACGCTTGTTTCCTATTGCAAAAAGAATGGCAGCAAAATGAAATTTTATTGCGGCGCAGAACATTTCGGCGTTAACGAAATCGGAGCGCTTGCCGCAAGAGATGAACTGATTCCGATTAACGGTTCAAGATACCTGCTTGTTGAATTCGATTTTGAAGACGATTTCAGGCGTGTCAGTTATGTTCTTGCACAAATCAAGGAAGCCGGCTATATTCCGATTGTTGCGCACCCGGAGCGATATGATTTTCTCGGTCTTTATCCGACGAATGTTTATACCTTGCTTGAAAAAGGCTGTCTGCTTCAGATCAACAAGGGCAGCCCCATCGGCAGATACGGACCGGAAGCACAGAATTTTTCAAAATGGCTTCTTGATAATCATCTTGCCCATTTTGTTGCAAGTGACTGCCACAGTCCGTTTCAGCGCAGACCTGATATGGATAAGGTTCATGAAATGCTGACATACAGGCTCGGAAGCCGATATGTTTCCAAGCTGTTTATGGAAAATCAGTTGAAAGTGCTTTCCGATGAGCCGATAGGATTCAAATAAAAAGAAAGGAATTTTACATTTTTTTGTAATGTGCGGTGAACTCCATGCGATTTATAAGAGTGATGACATCAATTGTGTTTGTTTTGGTTATGGCGCTTTCCGTTTTTCTTAACATCAAGGTAAAAACAGATAACACGGCGCCTAAAATAGAAATCAGTACGGACAATATTGAGGAAACATGCGATGTTTCGGATGAAAAGCTTTTGTCATATGTGACGGCAACCGACAACAAAGACGGAGATCTGACAGACAAGGTTTTTGTTGAAAACATTTCTCAGTTTATTGAAGAAGGTGTTTCAAACATCACTTTCTGTGTTTCGGATAATGACGGCAATGTTGCAAAAAAAACCGTAAACTTAACCTATACGGATTATCGCAAACCGGTACTCAAGCTTCATGACGATCTTGTTTTTTACGGAAACGAGGCTGTTTCCGTGGGCGGCTGTGCAACGGTTGATGATTGCTTTGACAGCACGGACTATCAGCGCCTTTCCGCAATTGCGGAAACAGGAGTGACCTCGTCCGGCACGATACCCGTTAAATTCAAATATTCAAACAGCAAAGGATTTACCTATACTTGGAATATTGATGCGCTTGTTTTTTCCAATGAAACCAAGAACAGACGCTATCAGATCAACCTCAAAGAAAATTTGCTGATCCTTGAAAAAGACAGTAAAAAGCCGGATTATAAATCATATTTCCTCAATGCGCAATATGACGATGAAGAAATTGAAGATCCGTCGATTACGATTGACAGCAGTGAGGTGAAGCTTTCAAAGACGGGCACCTACAATGTCTGGTATAAGCTTTATGATGAGGTAAACGGCGAAAGAACCCTTGTAAGCAAAGAAAGACTGATTATAATTTGTGAGGACAGTGAAAATGAAGGAGATTAAGCTTTCAAATTTTAACCCGTTTACGGTGTTTATGGATTTGCTTTATAATTTTTGGGTAATTGTTCTTGCTGCGGTCATCGGCTTTGTTTCGGTCGGCACTTATTATGATTTTGCCTATGAACCCCGATATAAAAGCAGCATGACGGTGTGCGTCAATGTCAAGGATTCAAACGGATATGTTTCGTCCAACATCACAAAAACCATTGAAATTGCCGGCGTTATGCAAAATATGTTCAGTAACAATGTTATGGAAGAATTTGTTGCTGAAAATGCCGTTGATTTTGTTGCGGCAAAAGTCAGTGCTTCTGTGATTGAAGAGACCAACCTCATCATTATAACGGCCGAAAGCAAATCTGCCGTTGATGCGTTTAAAACACTTAAAGCGGTTTATGAAAACTATAAAACGATTTTTGCCGAAAATGTTTTTCAGGATGTTTATATCAATACGGTAACAGAGCCGACCGTGGCGTCTGCGCCTTATAACGCCATTGAACCGAGGCGAAAAGAGATTCTCGGCGGTTTTGGGCTTGCTTTGGCAGTGGCGCTGCTGATTATTGCAATTTCTTTCCTGCGTGATACCGTAAAACAGGAAAGCGACATGGAAAACTATGTTGACGGCGAATTTTTCGGTGTTGTATATCACGAAAAAGCAAGCAAGGAAACAATTGCACTTGCCAAAAAGAACAAAATGCCTGTTCTTCAGAGCGTTGCCGACCCGTTTTGCAGCTATGTTTTCAGCCAGAGTATCAGCACAATTGCAACCAGGGTTGAATATCTGAAAAAAACCAAGGATTGCAAAAGCTTCATTTTCACAAGTGTTGATGAACACGAGGGTAAAACAACCATTTCCGTTAACACGGCTTTGAGCCTTGCTTCAAAGGGCTACCAGACCCTGCTGATTGACGCCGACCTTCGCCGACCGTCTGTTTACAGGCATTTTCCGAATGAAGATGAAGAAATGAAATACGGTGAACTCGGCGACAAGCTTCTCGGCAAGGAAACGGACAATCTGATTCATTACGATGAAAAAACCGGTCTTTATTTTATCGCCGGCAAGAATTCATATAAATATGCATTTGAACTTCTCGGAAGTGAAAAATTCAAAGAACTTCTCGAAGGACTGTATATCGGTTTTGATTTTATCATCATCGATACGCCGCCGACGCTTCTGACAGCCGATGCCGAGGCAATTGCAGACAATGTTGATGCTTCAATTTTAATCGTTCATCAGGACAGAACACCGGTTTCAAGAATCAACGATACGGTTGATATGCTCTCAAGAGCCGACAGCTATTTTGCGGGCTGTATTCTGAACAATTACAGAACGCTCAGCGGATTTTTCACAGGAGAAAGACTTGCCGAAACCAAAAAGGGTGACGGCGTCTATTACTATGAGAATAAGCCTCAGGCCGATGAAGAATAAAAGAGAAAGGGAGATGAAATGATGCAGGAAGATAAAATCAACGGTGAAGAGCAAGCCGAAGAAACTTATCTCGGAAACTTAATCAGACTTGACGTTTTGATTGTTGATTTATGGAAAGCATTTAAAAAGTTTTGGTGGACTGCGTTAATTTTTGTTCTTGCTTTTTCATCATTGGCAGTTTATAAATGTCAGAAGGACTATGTTCCGATTTATATTGCAAAAGCGTCTTTTTCCGTTTCGGCGGAAAATACCAGTTCGGTTGCTTCGGGCGCTTCGTCTTATTCGGCATATTATAATGCCGCCGCAACGCAGCAGCTTTCAAAAACATTCAGCTATATTATCAACAGTTCAACCATGAAAACCATTCTGCTTCGCCAGCTGAATACACCGACTTTGAACGGTACAATTACGGCAACAAACGAGGTTGAATCTGCGCCGATTTTTACCATTCAAGTCAAAAGCACAAATCCGCAGGACGCTTATAATATATTGACTGCCGTTATGGAAAATTATCCCAGACTTGCGCAGTATGTTGTTGGCGAAACACAGCTCACGGTTTTTTCCGAACCGAAAATTCCGGAAGAGCCTTCGAACACGCTTTCTTATAAGAGAGATGTTATTATTGCGGCTGCTTTGGGTTTTGCTCTTTCGGCAGGCATTATGTTGATTTATGCTTTCACAAGAAACACCATCAGAAAACGCGATGACATCAAAGAAAAGCTCAACAGAAGATGCCTTGTTGAAGTGCCGCTTGTTAAGCAGACAAAAAGAAGCGTCAAGAAAAACGGCTTTGTCACAATTTCGCCGAAATATCCGGCTTTCTCCGAAGCGTTCCGCTATCTTTCAAGAAGAATTACGAACCTGCTTGATAAAAACGGCGAAAAAACGCTTGCTTTCACAAGCACTTATTCAGGCGAGGGCAAAACAACCACCTGCTATAACCTCGCCTATGCCGTGGCACGAACCGGCAAAAAGGTCTGCCTGATTGATTTTGATATTACAAAAAAGAACATTCAGAAAAGCTTTTCAAAAGAAGAAAAGCCTGTCGGTGTTGCTGAATTTCTGAACGGTGAGAAAAATGCCGATGAAATTTTGCAGGAAACCGAATTTAAAGATTTCAAGCTGATTTTTGCCGGCACACAAAGGGTAAAGAGAAAAAATTTCAATCAGGTCGGTGCGCTGATTGATTTTGCAAAAGAACATTTTGATTATGTTTTTGTTGATGCACCGCCGTGCCTTGTTGTGACGGACGCCGCCGGCGTATTCAGCTATGTTGACCAGACCGTGTTTGTTTTAAAACAGGACTACACAGCGGTCAAAAAGGTCAGACAGGCCATGAAGTTTATCCATGACATCGGCTGCAACATTGCAGGCGTTGTGTTCAACGCGGTCGGCGAGGGCTTTGCCGGCTATAAAGACAGCTATTACAGCGGTTACGGCTATCAGAGCGGACGCTACGGCTATTACGGAAGAAAATATGGCCGTTACGGAAACTACGGCTATTCAAAAGGCTAT
>JBJFHW010000258.1:0-2053 GCA_051893965.1 Acutalibacteraceae bacterium | reverse complement strand
GAAACTATACATAAGAAGCAAAACAGTCTGAACATTGCGTTTGAAAATCCTATGACCGTTGAAGCCGTGTCACGGCAGCTTGAACTATTTTCAAAAAATAATCCCGAATGTCAGCTTAATATATTCTGCGCTCAAAAACCGGAAATTTTAAAGCAGCTTGAATCAAACAAGCTTGATTTTGCTTTCTTGAATAATAGTGATACAGAGCCGGACGAAAAATATTGCTGTATCCGATTTTTGCTGAAACAAAATGAAGTTATTTGCAGCAGGAATTATTTATCTGTAAAGCCGTTGAATAGCTGCGTGCAAGTACCGACAGAGGTTATTTGGAAGAAAAATGAAGATAAAGCGAACATCAACAGTTTTGCAAGTATTATAAAATCACTTGGCGAAAAGGAAGAATAATCTTCTCTGTTTTGATGGAAAGAAAATTGGTGTTGTGCTATAATTTAAAAATATTCAGAGAAAAGAAAGTTGCATTCGCTTATTATAATAAAACCCGGCGGGAGGTGTGTTCATGGACGGTGACAGACAAAGTCCGGAACAGTTTCTCAGAAAAACAAAAAAAGAAGAACATCAGAAAAGAGGACACCTGAAAATATTTTTCGGCTATGCCGCAGGCGTCGGCAAAACCTATGCCATGCTCAAAGCGGCTCATGCGGCAAAAAGACGCGGCATTGATGTTGTTGCCGGATATATTGAACCACACGCCTGTGCGCAGACGATGGCGTTGATAAAGGGTCTGGAACAGCTTGGCAATCTTGTTACGCAGTATAATGGTGTTTCTTTGAACGAATTCAATTTAGACGCGGCTCTTGCAAGAAAGCCTCAGCTGATTCTTGTTGATGAACTTGCTCACACAAACGCTTCGGTATGCCGCCATACAAAACGCTTTCAGGACATTGAAGAGCTTCTGAACGCCGGAATTGATGTTTATACCACGGTCAATGTTCAGCATATTGAAAGTCTTAACGATACGGTTGCATCCATAACAGGCATAATGGTCCGTGAAAGAATTCCGGACAGTGTTTTTGATAATGCAAGTCAGGTTGAACTTGTCGATATTGAGCCGCAGGAATTGCTTGAGCGCATGAAAGCCGGAAATGTTTATGATCCGGCGCAGACTGAAAGGGCGTCTGATAGCTTCTTTACGGTTGAAAAACTGACCGCTCTTCGTGAAATTGCTTTGAGAAGATGCGCAGACAGAATGAATCTTCTGACAGAAAGTGCCAGAATGAAAAGCCACAGTGACTATCACACAGACGAGCATATTCTGGTCTGCCTTTCGTCCTCGCCCTCCAATGCAAAAATTATCCGTACCGCTTCAAGAATGTCAAATGCTTTTAAAGGTGTGTTTACTGCTCTTTTTGTTGAAACACCCGATTTTTCGGTTATGCCCGAAGAGGACAGAAAACGCCTGAAATCAAATATCCGCCTTGCTCAGCAGCTCGGTGCAAAAATCGAAACGGTCTATGGCGAAGATATTCCGTATCAGATTGCAGAATTTGCAAGACTTTCGGGCGTTTCAAAAATTGTTATCGGAAGAAGCAGTGCAACAAGAAAAAGCATATTCAGCAAGCCGACTCTTACGGAAAAGCTCATTGCAAACGCGCCGAATTTAGATGTGCACATCATTCCCGATGCTGACGGCGGAAAAACGGTTTACAAGGCAAAGAAAGCAAGAAGTCAGAATAAAATTGTTTTTTCTGCCATTGATATTTTAAAAAGCACCGCCATTTTGGTTCTGGCAAGCGGTATCGGTATGCTTTTCAGTCATCTGGGATTTGAAGAAGCTAATATTATCACGGTTTATGTTCTCGGTGTGCTTGTCACTTCCGTTGTCACAACGCATCAGATTTACAGCTTGATTTCTTCCATCGTCAGTGTTCTGGTGTTTAACTTTCTGTTTACCGAGCCGAAATTTACTTTGATGGCTTATGATCAGGGCTATCCGGTCACTTTTCTTATCATGTTTTTGGCGGCACTTTTAACCGGAACGCTTGCCATAAAACTCAAAAATCATGCAAAGCAGTCGGCGCAGGCCGCTTACCGC
>JBJFHW010000257.1:0-2054 GCA_051893965.1 Acutalibacteraceae bacterium | reverse complement strand
AAAAGTTAAAACATCAAATATATCCATAATTATGACCATTCCTTTCCGCTGTGCTACAAGGCAAAAAGTAAAGAAAACAAATTATAATCAATTTTGCCGCAGGCAAAATCACCGCACCTTTTCACTTTTCACTCTTACTTCTTACTTCAAGTTTGAATTCATTCAAACTTTACCTCTGCCAATTTTCTATGTATTAAGGTCATTATACAAAATGTTCGGTTCTATATACAACCGATTTTTCGATAATATCCGCAATTCGGAACAATAAACAAAATCATTACTACTATCATTGACGAAACAAGCGAATTTTACCATGTTAAAAAATACCGAAAATAAAAGGGCAATCGCATTTTGTTCTGCATCAAAATGCATCTGCCCCATTTTTTTGATATAAATTAAAAACACCCGGGGAGAAACCGAGTGCTTTTAAAAGGAGAAAATACGAAGAAAACATTATATAGAAGCTGTCAATATTAAGACAATCAGCAAACTTTCTTTTGTTCGTTCGCTTGACTGTGTCTATATACTACAACACTGTTTGACAAAAATCAAGCCTTTTCGGACAATTTTTTCACTTTCTATCTATATGTCAATTTTTATAAAGAAGCGCTGTGTTTTTTGTATAAATTGCACAATGATGTTTTGCTGACCGATTTGTCGGAAATCAAGCAAATCTTGCAGTGAAGCCCGCAGCAAATCAGTCAGCAAATGCTTTAAAACAGCTTTTTGTCCTCTGCCGCTTCTTTGTGTTCTTTAATATATTTTGTCCATTTGATATAACCGTAGGTGGTGTTGGTCAGATAGCCGAGTTTTAAAACAAGAAGAACATACTGACCGGAAAGAATGTTGATTACACCCTCAAGAATGGCATCGATAAACCATGCAATCCACTGTTCACGAATACGCAGAAGAATGAACACACCGTTGCAGATTCCGACCGCAGAAACGCAGGCGTCAAGATAGCACACAATCACTTCAAGCGTTTCGTTCCCGCCGAAAAGATCGGTTCCGAGGTCAATTCTTGTCAGCAGATAGCCGATGCCGACCGTCCAGACAACAATGCCAAGAATAATCAGCACTTCCGCAAGACCGCTGAGCTTTCTGACCTTTGTCAGCTCCTCTTCTTTTCTGTCCGGATGTTTTGTCCAGTTGATGAAGCTTGCAATATCAATCGGCAACCAGAAGAACAGCGTTGACGCCATGGTTGCAAAACGGTAAGCAAGCACAAGGCAGATTGCAATTTCCGTAATTTCAACAAACACCGAAACAATAAAGTTCCATCTGCTTTGCTTGGAAATCAGAAGCTCGCACAAAATGTTCAAAAATGTGTCAAGCAGATAAAGAACCATAATCCACAGTCCGTTTATGCCGTTGCAGCTTTCTTCGGGGAACAGAATGGAAAAGACCGAAGCCAGAACAAGAATGGAAAGGAACCACACTTTTTCATAGGTTGTGAAGAATTTGTCCCAGACCGTCATAACGAAAAAGCCGATTGCCATTAAACCAACAGCGATTGCGATTGCAAAAACATCGCTGTTTGTGTCTGCTCGCGCATTTTTAACGGCGGCGGTTATTTCGCTTTCGCTTGCCTTTTGGGTAAATGCAACGGCAGAACCGTCTTCGGCCTGATAGATATAGCCCTCCACCTCATCTGAGGAAAGCGTCTCCCACTGCTCGTAGGTATAGCTGACGATCATGCTGTATTTTCCGTCTGCCGTTTCATATTCAACATCGCAGACGGTGGAATCGTCATCATAGCCCTCTTCTTCGGCGGTTGTGGTTCTGAAAAAGGTTTGTGTTTCTTTGAATTCGTAATTGCCGATCGGGCTTACAATTCCGATGATTCCCTTTGCCGCGAAAATCACCGTCAGCACTGTCAGCACAACAACAAGGGCAATTTTTATTTTTTGAATGATTTCTCTCTTATGATTTTTTTGAAGTTTACTTTCCATTTCTTTTTGGCTTACGCCGTCCTCCCTTAAAGTGTTATCAGTTTTTCATCAAGCATTTTTTGAAGTGACATCATAATTCCGAGCTTGGCATGCTGCCACGTC
>JBJFHW010000256.1:0-2071 GCA_051893965.1 Acutalibacteraceae bacterium | reverse complement strand
TAACACTGACTGCGTATTTTCCGGGCGAAGACAGAACAATCAGCGCATTGGTTTTTGTTGTATAAACCCTCAGCACGGCTTCGGATTTACTGTTATAAACCGTAACGGTATATTTTTCAGCGGCATTGACTGCCGACCATTTCACCGTAAAAGGCGTTGTGGCAGGCGTGTCGGGAATATCATAAACCGTTTCTTTCTGATATTCTCCCGAAATATACTGCGCATAATTGAGCGCGCACCAGCCTTTGATTGAATCGTATTCAACCTGACCCCAAAGATAGGTTCCGTCGAATTTTTTCTGCGTGACATAAAATGTTTTACCGCTCGGAATGGAGCCTGTTTTCGCTTCGGAGGTTGACGGATTCTTCCTGACGTTGAGACTTACATCTGCCGAAACCTGCCACAGTTCGGTGGACGACGGCACCGAGCTTCCGAGAAGATAACCGTTGACGTCTTTGAAAAAGGTCAGGTTGGTGTTTTTATATTGATTATTCGGGTCATGCAGGACATAAGAAAAGCCTTTGATGTCCCCAGCATCCATTGTGTCCCATTTAATCAGGCAGTTACCGCCCCAATTGGCGCCGGTATAGGCAATCGTGTTGCCTTTGACGCCGACCACCGTTATTGAATGGGTATTATTGATATACCGGATAATATCACCGACACAAAGCTTTGAAACATCTAACACCGTGCTTTTCTGCCATTTGGAAAAGCTTGTCCCGATAAGCTCGTTTGCGGTTTTATAAGCATAGCCGGCGCACTGAATTGCATTGTTATAAAAATTACATTCACAGCCGCCCTCTGAAATTTTGCAGGCGCTGCCGTGATGATCGCACGGCTTTGAAGTATAGCCGTCGGGATTGTTGGTCTTTGAGCCGACATGATTCCAATATTTTCCGTCCGGAAATTTTTTGGCAAGTTTTGCAAGCTTTGTTATGTCATAAGACGCCGCATCTGCTTTTACAAAGCCGACGCTTGCGGCAGAAAAAATCATGATTAAGCAAAGAAAAAACGATAGCAGCTTCTTCGTCATTTTATTATCCTTAAAACCGCGCAAACGGCTTCCTTTCATCATCTTTTATAAAAATTTTCGTCAAAAAAAGACAAAAAGAAAAAGAGTTTATCCTCTGTTTTTTACTAATTTTAATATTATTGTATCATAGATTTCATGAAATTGCAAATTAAGGCGCAGAATCCTTTAATACAGCGTCAGTCTTACAAAAAACGATGAAAGAACAAACGAAGTAAAATCCGCCAGCAGACCGGCATACAGGGTATGGCGGGTATTTTTGATTCCGATTGCTGAATAATAAACCGTAACGGCATAAAGCGTTGTGTCGGTGGAACCCATCAGAACCGAGCCGACTCTGCCGAGAAATGAATCGGGGCCGTATTCTTTGAGCACATTTTCAAAAAGCGAAAGTGAGCCGCCGCCCGAAATGGGACTGATCAGCGCCATCGGCGTCACCTCTTCGGGTACTGAAAAAAAACTTGCAACAGGCGAAAACGCTTTTGCAATCAGGTCCATTGCTCCGCTTGCGCGAAGCATTGTGATGGCAACAACAAGGCCTGTAATGGTGGGCAAAAGCTCATAGACCGTTTTCAGCCCGTTTTTTGCTCCGAGCATAAAGCAATCAAAAACTTTGACTTTTTTTATCAGGCCGAAAACAACAATGGAAACCACCATCAGCGGCAATACCCAGATTCCGACAATATCCATCACTTTGTTCATTTCTGACCGTTCCTTTCAGGCAGGCCAAGCCTGCAGTGATTACGCGGCAGCAGTTTGAAACAGACTTTACAATCGTACCGCGACAGACAATATCCGCAGATGTTACACAGCGGGCAGCGCCCGCAAATTATAAATTATCGGGCAGATTTCATTGACGGCATATGCCGTCAATTAGGAAACCCCCGGCGAGGGTTTCCTACGGCCAAACAGTCCACCGGACTGTTTAGCCTACCTTCCTGCGCTATTTGAAGCATTAGGATTTCGCCGTCTGCGGACGGCGCCAAGGGCTTCGCCCCTTGACCCCACGAGCTTTTTTGTAAAAAAGCTCGGCAAAAAACT
>JBJFHW010000255.1:0-2085 GCA_051893965.1 Acutalibacteraceae bacterium | reverse complement strand
GGTGGACTGTTTATCCGTAGGAAACCCTCGCCGGGGGTTTCCTGATTGACGGCAAAAGCCGTCAATGAAAAAAGCTCGTAATGAATAGCCTAACAGACAACACCCACAGAACAGCTGAGTTGAGCAACCATTCAGAAAATAATTTACGGTGGTAACAGCGTGCCGTGTCTGCAACAGAAAATGCTATTTGCCTGATCTCTTTGAGGTTATTACTAAATTTCAACACAAAATACCGGAGCTGTCGCATTTAGCGCAGAACAAAAAGCAAAATGTTAAAATAAAAAGTAAAAAGAAACATTTTGCTTTTTTAAGCGTTTTTTCACCCACTCGCAGTATCTTTATACAGCTTCGGGGTGAAGAAAACACTTTCTGCATCTAAATGCGACAGCCCTATTTTAATTGGATATTATGGAACAAAAGAACAAAAACAATAAAAAAGCCATCGGCTGTCCGCATGCCAAAAAGTGCGGTGGCTGTCAGCTTCAAAATCTATCATATGAAGAACAGCTTCATTTCAAACAGGTAAAATGTATCCGGAATCTCGGAAAATTCGGCTTTGTTGATGAAATTATCGGCATGGAAAAGCCGTATCATTACCGAAATAAAGTTCAGGCGGCTTTCGGAACAACAAAAGGCGGAAAAATCATTTCCGGTGTTTATCAGTCTTCGAGCCATAATATTGTTTCGGTTGACAGCTGTTTGACGGAAGATGAAACGGCAGATAAAATCATAGTTGACATCAGAAAAATGCTTTTGCAGTTTCACCTTGCACCCTATAACGAGGATACAGGCAGGGGATTTTTGCGTCATGTGCTGGTTAAACGCGGATTTTCAAGCGGCGAGGTTATGGTTGTGCTTGTTACGGGTACAACCGTTTTTCCAAAGAAAAATGATTTCATAAATAAACTGCTCAGCCTTCACCCGGAAATTACAACCATTGTTCAAAACATTAACGGCTCACACACAAGCCTTGTGCTCGGCGAAAAAGAGCTTGTCCTTTTCGGAAGCGGCTATATTGAAGACATGCTTTGCGAAAAACGCTTCCGGATTTCGCCGAAGTCTTTTTATCAGATAAACCCCGTTCAGACCGAAGTGCTTTATAAAAAGGCGATTGAATTTGCAGCTCTTACCGGCAAAGAAACCGTGCTTGACGCCTATTGCGGAATCGGAACAATCGGTATTGCAGCGGCAGATAAGGCAAAGCATGTTCTGGGCGTTGAAGTGAATGCCGACGCAGTCCGTGACGCAAAAAGCAACGCAAAGCTAAACAAAACGCAAAACATCCGCTTTGTGTGTGCCGATGCCGGCCGTTTTATGCTTGAAGCGGCAAAAAATCATGAGAAAGTCGATGTTGTTTTTATGGATCCGCCGAGAGCGGGCAGTGACATCAATTTTCTCAAGAGCGTTGTCGCACTTTCTCCGGAAAGGGTGGTTTATATCTCCTGCAATGTTGAAACGCAGGCGAGGGATTTGCTTTTCCTTTGCAAAAACGGATATAAGGTGAAAAAGATTCAGCCGGTTGATATGTTCCCGCATACGAATCATGTGGAGACGGTTGTTCAACTGGTTAGAAAAACACCCGACACACATATCGACTTTGAAATCGACCTTGACGAGCTTGAATTGACAGCGGCAGAATCAAAAGCAACTTATCAGGAAATCAAGGATTATGTGCTTGATAAGTTTGGTTTGAAAGTGTCTTCACTCTATATTTCACAGGTCAAAACCAAATGCGGTATCATTGAACGAGAAAACTACAATAAAGGTGAAGGCAAGAGCAGAGTGCCCCAATGTCCTCCCGAAAAGGAAAAAGCTATAATCAACGCACTCAAGCATTTCAAAATGATATAATCCGCATATTCGACAAAAAAGTATCCTCCTTGTAAAACGGTGTTACCAAATTACAAGGAGGATTTTTATGC
This sequence comes from Acutalibacteraceae bacterium, assembly GCA_051893965.1. GTDB lineage: Bacteria > Bacillota > Clostridia > Oscillospirales > Acutalibacteraceae > UBA6857. The sequence goes on along the minus strand of JBJFHW010000255.1, from coordinate 163 downwards.
AGTCATTTAATGAAACGACACGATCAGATATTCAAAAGGAATATTTTGAAGCAATGTCTGAAGGGCAAAGAGAATTGATTCGTAAAGGAGCACCCGTTGCATTTGTTTCGTAACCCCCAAATAACCCCTCGACTACCCAAGAAGACCAAAGCAATCTAAAATA
>JBJFHW010000254.1:0-9722 GCA_051893965.1 Acutalibacteraceae bacterium | reverse complement strand
ATTATCAAACATTCCGTCATAACCGAGTGCGTGCGCACATTCCGAGCAAAGATGGGTTTCAGTGGCTTCGCCGTTTACAATTCTTTTAATGTGAGTGGTTGCTTCACGTTTTGAACAATTCTGACATAACATAAAAATTCCTCCTTGTGCCTTATGCGGCATATGTTTTGCCTTTCGGCTGAAAATGTGAATGAAGCGGTTTTCTTTTTGTGCTAACTGTTTTGAACAACCGCAAGAAGAATCTGCTTGAAGATTGATGCACGAACCATATCGCGATTTTCGGGCGGAACGCTTCTCAAAGCGCTGTCGCCTGTTGCGGCAAGAATAATTCTTGCGTCACCCTCGCTGAGAAGATCCCGGTAATGAAGATTGAGCACATGACTTCGGCAGGTTTTTTCATCAATTTCGTTTCCGACGGAATTGACAACATGCATCAGCATCGTGTCTTTGTCATAGCTTATTCTTGTTATCCGGATACATCCGCCGCCGCCTCGCTTGCTTTCAACAATATATCCTTTTTCGGGGGTAAACCTTGAAGAGAGAACATAATTGATCTGGCTCGGCACACAGCCGATGTTTTGTGCAAGTGTGTTTCGCTGAATTTCGATTTCGTCGCTTTTTTCAAGCATATCGCTGATCATTTCGGCAATTACATTGGAAAGATTCATCTTTTTTCATCTCCTTTATCTGCAGCGCAGCTGAACATCTTTTGATAATCAACATTGCTTACAGCTTTTCAGAAAATCAAGGTCAGGATTATTTATTTGTTTTTGACTTTGACTTTCTTTGACTTTCTGACTTTTATTTTATCCTTTTCTTCGCAGAATGCAAAGGTCAAAAAAGGTCAAATATATTCATTTAACCGTTGAATTTTAAAAATATCTCACTTATTCTTCATTTTTCTTTAATTTTTGAAAATCTGAATTTTTTTCAAAAGTTTGACTTTCCTGTGGAAATCTCTGGCCGTGAGAGTTTGACCTTTGACCTTTCTCGGTCAAATTTTCTTCATTTTCCGAAAAGTCCGAATCGTCAAAGCATAATTTCGGCTGATGTAAAAAATCTTTTTTCATTTTCTTGCCACCCAATCTTATATTTCATTTATCAGTCAGGAACATTTCATTTTATATACAATATATTTTACGTGTTTTTATGATTTCTTATTCTGCCCGGTCTGTCACAAGTTTTTTTAAGCGGCGTATAATGAAAATGTAAACAGGATAAACGAAACCGGCCCTGCCGATTCGGTTTCAGGTTTGACATGTTCCTTTCTCTCTTCGTTTTTCAGGTTTCGCTTATCCTGCGAAAGGAGGTCAGATTATGGGTTGTAACGGTATGCTCGGCAACAATTGCTGCACATGGATCATCATTCTTCTTATCCTTTGGTTCTTCTGCGGTGACGGAATGAATTCTCTTTGCGGCAGAGACTGCGATAACAACTGCGGCTGCGGCTGCTAAATTAAAAACGCTCAGATGAGCGCACAAAGAGCGGACACAGCAAAAGCTGTGTCCGCCCGTATTTTTATATAAAGAAACAGAGACTGCCAATGGCAGTCTCTGCACCCTTAAACAATTGTTTAATTATTGTTAAGATTATGCATCTTCTTCAGCTGCAGTTGTTGCATAGGGATCAGCGATGTCCCAACCAAAAGATTTAGCAATCTTATAGATGAGTTCCCAAATCAGCTTCCATACTTTTTCAAAGATGGTGATTTCTTCATTTGACATTGTAATTTTCCTCCTATTACCTTATATTTACTTTTCGGTATCTCTACCTTTAGTATGGCTATATTATATACTACTGAATTATAAAAGTCAACAGTTTATTCAAAAAATTTTCACAATTTTAAATGTCTTTAATAATTTTATCATTAAATTATAATACCTGAAGCAATTTTCCGGCATAAAAGAAACAAAATGAAAGCTGCCGGCAAAACCGACAGCCTCTGTTTCAGTCATTATTTAACAAGATCCGGGAAAATCTCACCGATTCTGAGGAATTCAAACAGCTTATCAAACAGCATATCAAAAATATCTGAAATCTTTTTGAGAACTGCCTGGAAACCTTTGATAACCTGTTCCTGCTGATCAGGATCAAGGATCGGGCCGCCGTTTTCGTCGCTGACATCTTCATAATTGTTGCAGCAGGAGCAGCCGCATGAGCAAGGCCAGATTCCTGTGCATTTTGCGCAGCAATAAGTCGGGGTGAAATGACCGTTCATGTCTTTTACACAGCTTGTGAGATAGGTCTCATCTATGTATTCACATTCGGCGCAGCAATGGCAGGTACCCAGTTCATGAGTGCAGTCGTTTCCGCATTTTTCGCATTTGTCGCCGTCAGCAGCAAAAACGCCGAAGCCGACAGCAAGACTTGAAAGAATCATGATGAGAGCAAGAAGAACAGATAATGCTTTTTTCATTTGTATAACCTCCTTGAGAGTTTGATAGCTTCATGCTATGTTCAGTTAATATTATAGTTTAACTGTTTTAAAAAGTCAACACTAATAAAAAAGATAATAGTAAATTTTTTCAAATTCGCTTTTTTAAATCGGCGAAAAATCTGATGATTCTGTTTGCCGCGCGGGTTGTTCTGCGAAAAAAATGAAAATTTTGAACTTTCTGCCTTGCGTAACTATTATCAGAAAAAGCTTTCAATATCTATTAAAAAGCGACCGCCCGAAAACAGGCGATCGTTTTTATTCATCTTTTAAACGGAGAATCATCTTTCGTTAAAACCATAATCTGAGAACACTCATTAATGCAAACGCATCTTCATAATAGTAATCCACAATTTCTTCTCCGCCGGAAGCTAAAAATCCAACGCCGAAAAATACGCTTAAAACTGCCAGTAATGTTAAAACAAAAATTACGCTTGAAGCAACAACGCCGATAATACCAAGCTTTTTGGCACTTGAAGCTTCCGATGAAAGCGGTGCGTTGGGACCGTAATAGTTGAGATATTTATTCGCCTTTGAAATCGCAATTCCTCCGCAGATCCAGCCGGCAAGCGGCGAAAAAATGATTCCGACAATAATGGCAATGATACCGAGAATTTTTGCTGTATGCAAATCGTTTTGCGCATTCTGCATCGCCGGATCATACATCGGCGGCTGATTATACCCGTTCTGAAAAGGCGGCTGCGGATTTTGCCCGAAAGGCTCACTGTATTGTGACGGCTGGCTGTATGCCTGAGAATATTGCTGCTGTGTATTTGAATTTTGTGAATATTGACTCTGCGTGCTTTGAAATTGTGAATATTGGTTTTGAGCCGGATTATTATAAGCGTTATTGTTCATCGTGTGATCAGCCGGTTCACCGCAATAAGGACAATAATTCACTCTGTCATCAAACTCTTTTGAACATCTTCTGCAAATCATGTATTGTACCTCCCGGAAATTGCCATCTTTTTATTTATATTATCATTTCACAAAAACAATGTCAACATCATATTTGCAAACAGGAAACTTTTTACAAATTTTTCATTGCAACAAAATCAACGGTATGACTTGTGATATATATTTATGATGTCCTGCTTTGTAAGCTCCATTCTGTCATGTGCAAAAAGACGGCCCATACTGCTTCTTGCATCATCAGCCATTTTTGGAAATTCGTCTTCGGTTATGCCGTAATCGCTCATTTTCAAATTGTCAACACCGCATGCTTTGATAAGTTCTTTTAAAGCGTCAATAAAATCCTGCGGCTCGGCGGCATCGGGTTTATTCATTGCCCTGGCAAGGTCAACAAAGCGTTCGTCACAGGCATGCTTTTCAATCATGGTTTCAAAATAAGCAACCGAAATCATGATAAGTCCCGCACCGTGCGGCAAATTCTGATGATGCCCCGAAAGTGCGTGTTCCAAAGAATGCTCGCTGGTGCACGAGGAAAGCTCCATGGAATAGCCGCTCATTGTGTTTGCAAAGGCAACCTTTGTTCTTGCTTCCAGATCACTGCCGTTTTTAACAGCTTTCGGAAGATAATTTGTAATGTCTCTGATTGCGGCAAGTTCCACCATTTCCGCCGCCTCATTGCAGCGCTTTGAAACATAGCCCTCAAGACTGTGAAACAATGCGTCAAAACCCTGATATGCCGTGTAATCAGCCGGAACCGTGAGCATAAGCTCCGGGTCAACAATGGCAAGCGTCGGATAGCCGCCGACAAAGCCGATTTTTTCATGCGTTTCGGGGTTTGTCACAACGCCGCAGCAATCAACCTCACTGCCGGTTCCTGCGCTTGTTGTAATTTCGATATAGGGAAGCGGTTTTTCTTTCAGCGGTTTCGCACCGCCTGTTCCGCCGTAAACATAATCCCAGACGCGACCCTCTTTTTGGGGAGCAACGGCAGAAATGATGGTTACGGAATCCAGAACAGAACCTCCGCCGAGACCGACAATAAAATCACAGCCGTTCTCTCTTGCGGCAATAACGCCCTCCATAATTGTCGGCTCAAGAGGATTCGCCTGAATCTTATCAAAAATAACATAATCAACACCGGCTTCTTGAAGGCCCTTTTCAACTGCGGCAAGACTGCCGTTTAATTTGACTGATTTTCCGTTTGAAATTACCAACAATGCTTTCTTTCCCGGCATCGTCTCACGGCCGAGCTGATGAACCTTTCCGGCACCGAATAATACTTTTGTGGGTAAATTCCATGTGTAACTCATTTCAAATGCTCCCTTCAATATTTATTCTTTTAAAACTGATAATAACAGTATAACATCGAAGTTAAGACTTAAATTAAATAAATGCTTTTTCTCAAAAAAATAAGCACATAAAGTCAATGAACCTTTTGTGCTTATTCATTATTTTCATGCCCAGGGATTCTGACTTTCCGGCTGACGGATACCTGTCAGAAGAAACTGCTCCCAAAGGTACCATTTGCCGTCCTTGGCTTTTCTTAGCTGAATCGGTCTCGGGCTGTCCGCTCCGCCGCAGGCAACAAACAGTTTTGCAAAGCCCTGTTCGGAATATGAATTCGGATTGTCGCTGACTGTCACGGTATAAGGCAAATTCGGTGTATAATCATTTTCGGCAACCGCTCCGTCAAAATAGGAACGCATGATATAATCCTTACCACGAAAACGGTCGGCAATAAATTGCTTGTCCATATTGGTAAGCGGCCGCGGTCCGCGAAGAACTTCAAGCATGGCAAACGCCGCTTCTTTGTTTTTCGGATAAACGCTCAAAGCCACCACTGCCATCGCCGCCGTTTCAAACGGCGTGCTCATTGCCGCCTGAGGCAAAGCTTTAAACTGTTCGGTTGTTTCCGGAACGGACGGAAAAACAATTTTTTCTGTCATAATAATGACCTTCCTTTCTCAGACAACCTCTGAAAACGCAGCGTGCTTTCTGACAGATACACCGATGCTTTCAGAGGTTGTTTCTCATTTAAAAATCAATTCCGCCGCCTCCGTGCGATCTGCCCGAAGAACTTGTGTGCGTGCTGCTGCCTGATGAAGTGTCATCTTTCGGAATCGGAGTTTTGTTAACATTTCTGTATAAAAATCTGTCCGTTCTTCCCGTAACGGCAATATTTCCGGTATAATCTGCCGCATTCATTTTGCTTCTGACGGATTTAACCGAAGCAGCCTTCTTTTTCATAATCATCAGTGAAATCAGAAATCCGAAAACAAGGCATATCGGAATCCAGATCAGATCAACACTCGGGGGACCGAGCTCATCTTCAAGACGCGCTTCGCACTGCTTTGCAAAAGCCGCAAAGGCTCCTGCATAATCCCCATCAATAATTTTTTCTTTCACTGCATTCAAGATGTTATTGATTGCCCAATCGGGGAAAAATTCAATGGCTTTTCCGCAGGTTGAAATCTGAAGTTTTCTTTCACCCTCAGCCCCCGGCTTATAAAGCAGGAGTAACCCGTCTGCATTTTCGCCCTGACCGTAGCCGTTATAATCATAAAAATCATCGGCATATTCTTCCGCCGTCTTGCCTGCGAGGTCGGAAGCGGTCACAACGGCAACATCTAATTGATATTTTTGCGAAAGAACCGTCAACGTCTGCTCAAGCTCTTTTACCTGCGTGTCGGTCAGCAGACCTGCGCTGTCAACAACAAGCGGCTGAAGTCTTTCGGTCGGCAGGTTCGGGTCAACCGTGACGGAACCGGCCGTTTCTTGACTGCCTGAATCTTTTGCCGAAGCACCGGACGCTTTAAGCTTTTTTTCAACGGCACCGAGATAGGCTTTTATGCCGTCATAATAAGTTTCGGTTTCGTTATATGCCGCACAGACTTTTTCCTGCTCTTCTTCGTCAAAAAGTTTTTCCGCTTCACCGACAACATAAAGCGAATAAAGATTGTCGCCTGTGTTATGCGTCAGAACAAGACCGTCATCGGTTACGGCATACTGTTGAAAAATCTGCTTACAGTATTCATAGGTACCGATATCTCCGACAGTATCCGTCAGGCAGTACATAACATAATATCCGTATTCCTCCTGAAGTTCGGTGGCATAATCTTCCAGTTCATTGAATTGACTGTCGTCTAAAATACAGCCGTAGTCAATAATATGCAGATTCCTTTCGACAATGGCAAAGCCGGAAACGACCGTCGCAAAGCAGATAATTAAGGCAAGTAATGCCGAAAAAATTCTTTTTTTCATCTTTCCTTTCTCCTTATCTTACATCAACTCAATAATCCATAACAGAGCGTAAAACAAAGCGGAAAGTCCGACTCCGAGAAGCGAAAACATTTTCCAGTATTTGCTCTTATCAAGCGGCAGATCGCCGACAAATTTGCCGGTTTGTCCGTTCATGGCAAAGGTGAATTTCTGACCTTTCCAGGAAGTGTTCAGAATCCACACGGGATAAAGCGCATATTTATAATAGCCGTTTTCAATTTTGAGATGAACCGATTTCGGCGTGACCGAGCCGTAACCGTCAACGGTTCTTCGAAGCGCCTCGGAAGCGCTCTGGCGAATTCGTTCATTTGCTCTCGGCATGCTTTCTTCCAGTCCGACATCATATTTATCGGCAAGATAGCCTGCAAGATAGGCTGTGTTAAAATCAACGCCCTCTTTCAGATCAAACGGTTCAATCGATTCCATCAGGTCATCGTCCATTTTTTTCGAGCCGTCAACCGGAATGTTGGAGAATTGCATACTGCCGCTTGTATGAACATCATAATACTCCGTTTCGGTGTAGTTAAAGTCGGCATCGCTCCAGCTGCGGCTGTTTTCTCCGGAAAAGTTGCCGTTTACAACAGATTCTCCGGAAAACAGCCAGTGCGGCACATAGACGCCTTTGATTTCATCAATATGGTTTTTATCTTTAAAAATTTTGGGAACAAATTTGTTGGAGCGAACATGCTTTTCAAGAGCCGCTTTGGCAGCTTTTTTGTCAAGCTTGAACGGAATGATCACATCGGGGCGAAGCGAACCGGAAAGATTGCCCGTAAAAGCAACCGGGTTTCCGCAATAAGGACAGCTTGTTGCGGAGGTTGTGCTGTCGCAGACAATTTCGCCGCCGCAGGACTTGCAGGTATAAACCGCCATTGAGCCTTCCTCACCGGCTTGCCATTCGTTTCCCGCCGAATTCCAGTTTACATTGTCCTCACCGCTCGGCTCCTCAGCCTGTTTTAAAGCTTCAACATCAAATTCCGTGTCGCAATAAGGACATTTCAGCTTCTGCGAAGCGCTGTCGAACTGCACTGCGCCGCCGCAGCAGGGACATTTATGTTCCAATACGGCTGACATTCAAATCAACTCCTTTTTCAGATCATATCGTTCTGATCGAACGGATCGCCGCACTGCGGGCAGAATTTCGGAACAGGTGCGCCGCTTTCGGGTACCCAGCCGCATTTGTCACAGCGAACCGAGCGCTGCTGAGGAGCGGCATACTGACCTTGCTGCGGTGCATAACCGCCGACGGGAGCCGCACCGTAAGCATTCTGCTGAGGATAGGCATTTTGCTGCTGATAAGCGCCGGGCTGAGCGTAAGCAGCCTGCGGTGCATAGGTGTTTTGCTGACCGTACATATTTTGCTGTGCATAGCCGTTCGGCTGACCGTAGGCGCCGGGCTGAGCATAGCCGCCGTTCATCGGCGCAGCGCCGCCCTGCTTGATCTGCTGACAAAGCTGCATGATCTGAACGCCGATTTCATAGGCATTCATCAGTTCCATCTGATTGCCTGAGGTGATGCTTCCCGTAACAGAAAACGAAATCGGTGTGGTGATATACGGATCGGTTACCCTGAAGCAGGCATTGATGTCGCTGACCTCTTTGATTGAAGTTGAGCTAAAGGAAGAGGAGCTGTTTCGGATAAACGGCTGAGCGGAAAGCGGAACATTGACCATACTCATGTTCATGGCGTTCATCGGATTGTTCATCATGCCCATAAAGCCGTTGTTCTGACCGCCCTGTCTGTTATCGTAATTATCCATTCTGTCGGGAATTCCGTCATTGTCGGAATCCGAAAGAGAGCGGAATTCCTGCTCAAGCCAGAAATCCTGAAGCTGTGAAAAATCAAACACCTGCGGATTGCCACTCTTATAATCGTTGTTGTTGATGGCAAAAATGAACTGGCGTTTGTTAAAGTCAACCTGAATTGAATTATATTGACCGCCGGCCGTTGCCGAGCAGACAAACTGCTGATATTTCGCCTTGTTTTCTTCTCTTTGCTGAAGATGCTTTTTTGCGTCCTCAACCGAACGCTGTTTCCAGCCGCTTGTGAAAGAGCCGAGCTTATGTTTGCAGTCTGAACATAAAAATCCGTCTGCCAGCTTTTTCTGTGTTAATGTGTTTACTTTTTCTCCGCAGATGTCGCAGAATTTCTTGTCAAAAAGTCCCATAATAATTACCTTGCCTTTCTTGAAGTTGAATGATTTTAGTTTGTATCATTTTCGTCGAAGATGTCGCCGCATTCGGGGCAGAACTTCGGCGGATTATGCGGATCTTCGGGCGTCCAGCCGCATTTGTCACAGCGATAAAGCGGTGCGTCAGCCGGTTTTTTTGCGCCGCATTCCGGGCAGAATTTTCCTTGGTTCACTGCGCCGCAGGAGCATTTCCAGCCCTCTTCCTGTTTCGGCTTTGGCGAGCCGCATTCCGGGCAGAAATTGCCGTTTGCCGTGGCACCGCAGGAACACTTCCAGCTTCCCGCAGCAGGCTTCGGCTGCGGCTTTTTGCTTCCGCAGTTCGGGCAGAAGTTACCCGTTACATCAGCACCGCAGGAGCATTTCCAACTGTTTGCCGCCGGGGCAGGTGCGGGTGCAGGCGGTTGTTGCTGTTGCTGCATCTGCTGACCCATTGAATAAAGGTTCTGGGCGTTCATGCCGCCCTGATTCATCGCCATACCCATGCCCATGAAACCCGTAAACGCTCCGGCTTCGTTGGAGGCTGCCGCTCTCATGGCGTCCGCCTGTGCGCCGGCAAGTCTTGAAGCGGCGGTCAGCGGATCTCTTGTCATTGCGTTTTCTTCCCATTCGGTGATCTTCTTTCTCTGATCTTCGGGAATCGTGATGGAATTTACGGCGAAAGAGAAAACTTCAATGCCGCGCTTTTCTCTCCATTTGGAAGAAAGCACCTCGTTGAGTTCATCGGCAATTTCCTCTGTGTGTGCCGGAATTTCATAGTATGCAATTTTCTTTGCGGCAATTTTTGCAAGAGCCGGCTGAAGCGCATTCATCAGCTCGCCTTTTAACATGCCGTCAATTTCACTGCGTTCAAAGGTGTCGGAAATGTTTGCACAAACATTGGTGTAAAAGAGCATCGGGTCGGTTT
>JBJFHW010000253.1:0-9776 GCA_051893965.1 Acutalibacteraceae bacterium | reverse complement strand
ATAAATAATATCATAAATTTTCTAAAATTCAATACCGTTTTTCTTGACAAAATAAATAAAGGGATATAATCTTATATAATATAATCCGGTTTATCAAAGAGGTGAGCAAAATGAAAAATCTGAAACTGAAAAGCGGCGTTCTGGGTTTGTCGGGCATCATTATCTTCTGCGCTTTTCTGCTTCTTTTTTTCAGCAAACCTTTAAGCAGTATAACAAAAACTGTCAGCGCGGATAAGCTGGACTGCTTGGGCTCGCTTCAATTTGAAAAAGCGGTTTTCACAAGTCCCCTTGTCAGCGGCGTTTACAGCGACGAAGTTCTCGCAGAAGAAAGCCCCGGATTAACCGTTACCGACAAACTTTTTTCAGATGAATTGCACGGCATAAGAATTGAAAACCCTGTTTATAAATTTTTTGACGGAGCATTCGAGGTTAAAAATACCAAAACCTATGCGCTTCTTGACACGGCGCAAAGAGAAAACCCGGACGAAACAAACAGCGCGGACTTTTCATTGTATCACACCAGATATGCCTTTTGCGTTTATGACAAAAACGGCAAAAACAGCGGTGAGGTTATCTATTGCTGTTACGATACGCTCGGAAATGCCGATGTTTATCTTGCGTATTTTTCGCAAAGCAATTCAGAAAATCAAAAAGAAAACACATACGCCGATTATCTTTTTAAGCTTTCAAAAAATCCCGCTGAAAGCAAAAAGGCTTCCGAACTTTCAATCGACGGAAAATACACTGTCAGCCAAACCGTTTATACCTGCCCTTTGCAAAAAGAGGAAGCGGAAAAGAATTATGAAAACCGTGAACTGATCCTTACGGACAAGCTTTTCTCTTTTGACGGAATTTCAATTAAAAATCCCGTTTTCAGGCAGAAAGAAAATGCCTTTGAAAAACAAGGAAAAAAAGATGTTGCCATTATGTATTATGTCTCAGACAAGTGGGACAGCTTCAACAGCGTAACATTAAACGGATACAAAGAAAAAGCAGCTTTTTGTGTGCTGGACGAAAGCGGTCAAGACAGCGGCTTTGTGATTTATATTTTAAAAAGCGAAAGCGGTAAAGAGGAAATTTATGCTGCACATTTCCTCGCCGCAAACAAAATTCCTCCCTATTCTCAGTATTTTTTAAAGCTTGAAAAAGAATAAAAATTTCTTGACAATCGGTATATAATCAATCTAAGGTGGTGATTTTCGGTGAATAACAGCAAAAGGCTCCTGTCGCTTTTTCTGTCGCTTGTTCTGATAGTTTCTCTTTCAGAATCGGCTTTCGGCACAAACGGCTTTATTACAACAAAACCGGCGCCTGCTCTGACGGAAAAAGAGCAAACAAGTGCTTCCGATAAACCTGTTATTGGAAAAATCGAAGAGCTTGAAGCCTATCAGACAACCGAAACTTCCATTTCGATTCATTGGAAAGCGGCTAAGGACGCCGAAAATTACGGTGTCTATATATATAATGAAAAAAGCGGCGAATATGAACTGACCGCTGCCGAACAAAAAAACAATTCGCAAATCAAATCTCTCGAATCCGGAAAAGTCTATCGCTTTAAAGTTCAGGGCTTTGCCGAATATAACGGTGAAACCGTTCTCGGTCAGATGAGTGAGGAACTGATTGCCGTAACGGCCTGCAAAAAAGTCAGCGGTATCGTGACATCGGGCATTGAAAAAAGCTCAATCAAACTTTCATGGAAAAAAGTCAGCGGTGCAACCTCTTATGAAGTCTGGATGTATGACAGAGACAATCAAAGATTTTCGCTTAATATGATTGTGCAGGCAAACACTGCCGAAATAAAAAATCTTTTGCAAAACACAATTTATTCTTTTAAAATCCGTGCCGTAAAACAGGCACAGTCTGCCGTTTCCTACGGAAAGTTCAGTGAAATTTACAGTGAATTTACCGATACTTCCGGTCTGCCCTGCACAAAAGCACAGGCGGCGAAACTTTATAATAAAACCGTCAACAACGCAAAAGCGGAAAAAGATGTCAAGGTTTCATATTCAAAACAAATTGACACAAAAACCGTTTCCTGCTCAAAAAATTCTTTGCTTCGCACCGTAAAAAACATCATGAACCTGTTCAGCGGTGAAATCAGCCCGACCTACACTTTTTCTTCGGGCAAAAGCGCCGGCGTCAGCCTCAATTCCATTCTTGAACCTTACGGCAAAAGCGCTTCGATAAGAGGAAACGACATCAAAAGCTTTTCGGCAAAAAAGGAAAACGGAAAAACGGTTCTCAAAATTATCCTTAAAGCCGATAAATCCTCCTATGACGGCGTTTCAACTTCTCAGCCGCCGAAAAACGGACGGGCTGTTAAGGTTCCCTCGCTTGAAACGCTCAGAACGTCACCGATAAAGGTCAAAAGCGCCGAGCAAGCCTTTCAGGGCGCGGTTCTTTATGCAAAAATTTCAAAAAAAGGAAAACTTGAAAGTTTAAGCATCTCGTGTGAAGCGGAGGTTTCGGCTTCCTGCCGTGTTTCAACGGTAAATTTCAAAACCGTTGTCGGCTATACGCTTACAGAGCAATATAAAATGACATATTAAAGGTGAAAAACATGAAAATTCTTGCTAATATTTTCTGGATGATTTTCGGCGGACTTGTCAACTGCCTTATATGGTGTATTCTGGGCATTTTGTGGTGCATCACAATTGTCGGCATTCCGCTGGGAAAACAATGTTTCAAATTTGCCTCTTTAACGCTTGCGCCGTTCGGCAAAGAAGTGAAATATAACAGCGGACCCGTCAGCGCGGTTGCCAATGTTTTCTGGATCATCTTTACCGGCTTTCCCATGGCGGCGGAAAACTTTTTAATCGGTGTTCTTTTGTGCTGCACCATTATCGGCATTCCGCTCGGCAAGCAGTATTTTAAAATTGCAAAGCTTTCTCTTGCTCCGTTCGGAACGGAAATTGACTGAAAATCCGATTTTTACGCAGAAAAAGAAATAAAGCAGATCACATCTTGTCAAAAGCAATGATAAGTGTTATAATATAAAGGTTATAAATTTATAGATTGGGTGAACAAAATGGAAGTTAGAAATGATGTCAGAAATGTTGCAATCATTGCACACGTTGACCACGGCAAAACAACACTTGTTGATGAACTGCTCAAACAAAGCGGCACTTTCCGCCAGAATGAACAGATTTCGGAAAGAGTCATGGACTCAAATGACCTTGAAAAAGAAAGAGGTATCACAATTCTTTCAAAAAATACCTCCGTACATTATAAAGGGACCAAAATCAATATCGTTGACACCCCGGGCCATGCCGATTTCGGCGGAGAAGTGGAACGCATTATGCTGATGGTTGACGGCGTTCTTCTTTTGGTGGACGCTTTTGAAGGCTGTATGCCGCAGACAAGATTCGTTCTGAAAAAAGCGCTCGGCCTGAAAAAGAAAGTCATTGTTGTTGTTAACAAAATCGACCGTCCCGGCGCAAGACCGGAAGAGGTTATTGACGAAGTCCTTGACCTTTTCATTGAACTGGGTGCAGAAGAAGATCAGCTTGATTTTCCCGTTGTTTATGCAAGTGCAAAAGACGGTTATTCTTCGCTTGACAGCAATGTGCGCGAGGGCGACATGAGACCGCTTTTTGATTCGATTCTTGAAAACATCGACCCGCCGAAAGGCGACATCAACGGCCCGCTTCAGATTCGTTTTTCAAGCCTTGATTATGACGATTATATCGGAAGAATCGGCGTCGGCAGAGTGGAAAGAGGCTCTGTTAAGCGCGGTCAGCAGGTTACGCTGTGCAAAGCGGACGGATCACAGGAAAATGTTCGAATTGCAAAGCTTTATCAGTTTGAGGGGCTGAAAAGAGTTGAAGTTGAAAGCGCTTCTTTAGGCGATCTCATCTGTGTTTCGGGAATTGCAGACCTCAACATCGGCGAAACCGCCTGCGACCCCGAACATGTTGAACCGCTGCCGTTTGTGAAGATTGACGAACCGACCATTTCCATGAACTTCATTGTTAACAACAGTCCCTTTGCCGGACGCGAGGGCAAATTCGTCACATCAAGAAATATCCGCGACAGACTTTTCAAAGAAGTGGAAACAAACGTCAGCATGCGTGTTGAAGAAACCGACAGCACAGACACCTTTAAAGTCAGCGGAAGAGGTGAGCTTCACCTTTCCATTCTGATTGAAACCATGCGCAGAGAGGGTTATGAATTTCAGGTTTCACGCCCGAAAGTTATCATGAAAAAAGAAAACGGCGTTCTGCTTGAGCCCATGGAGCTTCTGATTGTTGAAGTTCCGGAAGCTTATGTCGGCGCCGTTATGGAAAAGCTCGGTTCCAGAAAAGGCGAGCTTGAAAACATGGGAACAAGAAACGGCGGCGCAACTCATCTTGAATTTAAGATTCCGTCAAGAGGTCTGATCGGCTACCGCAGCGAATTTATGACCGACACCAACGGCAACGGCATCATGAATCAGCTTTTTGCAGGCTATGAACCGTATAAGGGCGACATTCAGACCAGAGAAAGAGGTTCCATCATCGTTCACGAAACCGGCGAAACAACCGGCTACGGACTTTTCAATACGCAGGACAGAGGCAGACTTTTCATCGGTCCGGGCGTTCCCGTCTATGAGGGAATGATTGTCGGCGAATGTGCCAAGAGCGAAGATGTAACCTGCAATGTATGCAAGCAAAAGCATCTGACCAACACCCGCGCTTCCGGCTCCGACGATGCGCTTCGCCTTGTTCCGCCGACTGTTCTCAGCCTTGAACAGTGCATGGAATTCATCAAGGACGACGAACTTCTTGAAGTTACGCCTGTTTCTCTCAGACTCAGAAAAACGATTCTTTCAAAAGAACAGAGAATGAAACAGCAGTTCAGAAAATAATCAATTCATTTCAAGAGATATTTTCAAAAAGAGGTAAACAACAATGAAAGTTGCCATTGTCGGCTCGCGCAGTCTTGATTTTGAAATTGACGAAAACTGCATACCGCTTGGCACAACACAAATCATTTCCGGCGGTGCAAAAGGCATTGACATAAGAGCAAGACAATATGCCAAAGAACATCATATTCAGATTCTTGAAATTATTCCCGATTATGATTTATACGGCAAAAGAGCGCCGCTCAAAAGAGATGAAATCATTGTTGAACTTGCAGATATTGTTGTTGCCTTTTGGGACAAAAAAAGCCGCGGAACAAAATATGTCATTGACAAATGCAAAGAAACTTCAACTCCCGTTTATGTTTATTATTCAGACAGTACGGGAGTTAAAGGCTTTGAGTTGGGAGGCTAGCCATGCTCGAAAAATTAAACGATAAGCATAACCGTCAGATTGTTTTGCCCGATGATTTTATAAACGGTCAGGGCAAAGGCGAAGTGAGCAAAATGAAATACGGCATTTGCACAATGGCATGGAACGGCTGTGAAATGATTGCCATTTATAATGCGATGCGTATTTTAAAAAGAGACGCAAATCTTGCCGACATCTGCCTTGAAATGTATCCGAAATCATCGGTGCTTTGCGGCTTTTTCGGCTCAAATGTTTATGTTCTTGACAAATATTTTAAAGCGCACGGCGTACCTTACAGAAAAGTTTTTCAGTATAACAACTTTTTCAATGAGCTTGCCGATGCAAAATGCGGAATCTGCTCATTCTGGAATCACCGTTTGCTTTTTTCTTCGCTTCACACCGTAATGGTCAGATATGAAAACGGTGAAATTGTTGTTTATAACAAATCAAACGGAAAAACCGAACCTGTTTCGCTTGCGTTTCGTCAAATGCTTACAAGCAAAAAGCTTTTCATGGTCGGCTATCTGTTTCAATAAAAAAGTCCGTCAACATTTTGCTGTGCGGCAAGAGAAAGGGGAAAGGATATGGAAGAAAGAACAAAACTTCAAAAATTCGGCTATGCCGTCAAGCGTCTTGTCGGCGTTAAAGAGGAACAAAAAATCGGTCCGATGATTGCTTACAGCTCCGGTGTATTTTTAAGCGGCGGTTCCTTTTACATCATCGGAATTTATTTTATCGCCTTTTTAACAAAGGTTGAAGGCTTAACAACCGCTCAGGCGGGAACCGTTATTCTTTTTGCAAAGCTCAGCGACGCTTTTTCCGATCCGATTATGGGCATCATCACCGACCGGACGCGGTCAAAATACGGGCGGCACAGACCTTATCTTCTTTACGGTCTGCCCTTTGCGGCAATTACATATTTCATGATGTGGTGCTCTTTCGGTATTTCTGCACGCGGAAATTCAACCTACACAATGATTTATTACATCGTTGCCTATATTCTTTTCAGCACCGCATACACCGTTGTGATTGTGCCCTATACCGCCATGCTTCCGTCGCTTGCCCCCGAATACAGTCTGCGCACACAGTATAACGCGGTCAGAACCATCATGGACGCAGTCGGAAGCTATTCTTCCTTTATCATTGCCGGTCTTTTCTTCGGTATTTTTGAAACCGAGGAATTCACGCCCGGTTCACGAACGAAATTTATTTTAATGGGGCTGATTCTTTGCCTTTGGGTAAGCCTCCCGATGCTGTTTGTTTTCAAATACTGCAAAGAGGAAGATTCAAGAAACGAGGTTCACGAGCCGTTCAACGCCCATGAATTTTTCAGGCAATATAAAACCGTTTTCAAAAACCGTTCGTTCAGAAGATATTTTTCGCTTTGCTTTTTTAACACCGCCGCAAGCAGCTTTTCTTCAAACTCGTCTTATTATTTTCTCAACAATATTGCGCACATGTCAAAACGTCTGAATGTTTTAACCATGGTTTCGGGCGTTGCGGAAGCGGCAGGATTTTTCCCGGCTTATGCCATGTCGATTGCAAAAACAAAGCAGATGCCTGCAAAAGTGTTCATTCCGGTTACGATTTCCGCTCTTGCGCTTTCTTTTGCAGTTGGCCCGAATTCTTCACCGATATTGATGTATGCTGTTGAATTTCTTTACGGAATCGGTCTTGCGGGCATGGCTTCGGTCACAAGCAACATTTTCCCCGATGTCACCGATGTGGATATGCTCATAACCGGAGAAAGGCGAGAGGGTACCATTTCAACATTTTCAACTTTCATCAAGAAATTTATCAGCGGCATTATGGCTGCTTTAACCGGCTATATTCTTGCAGGGTTCGGCTTTAACGCGGACTCAAAACAGGCAATTGCAACAAGCTCAACTGCCCTTTTCGGAATCAGATTCACTTATTCAATCATTCCGATTGTTTTGCTTTTGTTCTCCGTTGTTTCTGCGTTCCGTTATAAAATGACCAAAAAGGATCATGAACTGGTTAAGCGTCTTATCGCACAGAAGCAGGAAACAGGCTGCGTTACCGTTACAGAAGAAGAAAAGAAAACCATTGAAGAAATTGCCGGTCAGAAATTTGAAGATATGTGGATCGGACAAAACAACACTTCAGAAGAGACCGTTTAAAAAACTCATGAAAGGATCGGCGCATCTGCCGAAAGGAAAGCAAGATGTTCAAACTGATTCAATGCGCGGAAAACACCTATTATCTCAGCTGTTTTTCAAACATCGGCGTTTATGATCTGAAAAACGGCGAAGTCATTCTCATCGACAGCGGTGACCATAAAAAAAGTGTTACTGACCTTGACAAAATTCTTGAAGAAAAAGGCTGGCGCGTAAAAGCCATTTTCAACACCCACAGCCACATTGACCACATCACAGGCAACAAATTTTTCACTGAAAAATACGGCTGTGATGTTTATGCAAGCGAAATTGAACGCTTGATTATCCATGAACCGAACATTGAGGGAAACTATCTTTTTAACGGTGTGCCCGTTCGCCGTTTGCCGGACGGCAGACTTTCCGACAAAGGGGTTCATGCAAAACTTTTAACAGAAGCTGTGCTTCCCGACGGATTTGAAACAATTCCTCTTCCGGGGCATAATTTCAACATGATCGGAATCAGAACGCCCGATGATGTCTGGTTTCTCGGTGACAGCATCCTGATGAAAGAAACTTTTGATGAATATAAAATTCCGTTTTTTCTCAATATCAACAAGAGCATTGAAACCATCAAAATGCTGCCGCAGCTCAAAGGAAAGGTCTTTGTGCCCTCGCATGTTCCCGCAAGCGAAGATATAAGCGAACTTGCCGCTTTTAATATTCAAAGGATTGAGCAATTAAAAGAATATTTTTTTGAAAACTGCATGGGGCTTAGCGTTGAAGAACTGATTGAAAAAGCCGACAATGACTTTTCGCTCCGGCTCAACCCCGACAAATATGCCAAAGTCAGTTTAACCGTTAAATCATATTTGCAGTCGCTTCTTGATGACGACAGAATAACTGCCGATATTGAAAGAAGCAGACTGGTTTACAGGCAAAAAAACGAGTCATGAATTATTCTTAATCTTTGTTAATATTTTATCATCTTTTTTAAGTAATTTTTAATTTTATTTAATAATGTTGCTATATAGTGTTAATAAACAATAGTTTTTAACACTCGATACAGCACAAATTAAAAATTACATACGAAAGAGGTGACAAGAATGGATCAGATTATCGCAATGCTTCAGGAGCTCGACATTCAGGCTATCATAGCAAAAGTTGTTGAATTCCTCAAAGGTATTCTCGCTAAATTCACAGGCGGTTCAGAAGAAACCGAATAAGTTAAAAAATCAAAAGCACCCGGGCATTTTTGTTCGGGTGCTTTTTCATATTTTGCTTTTGATTATCTGAGTTTTTTAATAATTGCGATTTTGGCTTTCTTTGCTTTCGGCATCAGTTTTGAATAAGCGTAATATTTCATCTTGTTGCCGACCAGAACATATTCACCGATAAATTCATGATAATCTGCGCTGAAGCTCTTTTTAAAGTCATAGATGCCTTTGAAATTATCGGCAGGAACAAGCTCACCAAGCGTTCCGTCGGAATTCATCTGCGGTGTTTTCACAATCACATAACCAAGATCATGAATGTCACAGCCGCGGTTTATGCTTTCGCAAAGGCGAAGATAATTCAGATAATGGCTGGAACGGGTGTTGTTTCTGATAACATTTCTTGTTCCGCCGAAAAGGCAGCTTCCCATGCCGGCATAATAAACGGAAAGACCGCCGGCAACGCAGATTCGGTTTTCGCTTGTGAATTCTTCGGCTTCTTTGATTCGTTTTTCAAAATGCTCCGTCTGCTTATCAACGCTTGTGATAATTTCATTAAGCTGTCTTGCTTTTTTTTCGTGGGCTCCCTCAAGCTGAGAAAGTGCTTCTTCTTTTTTCTGAAGTCTTTCAGCCTGAAGCTTTCTGTCAAGCTCCTTGTCATAATAAACCAGCTTCAGGTCACTTGCACCGTCAAATTCACGAAGAAGCTTTGCACAGTAATCACCGTCACGCTCAACAAAATTGTCACGTTCGGAGGTGTCTCGCATAACACCCATAAAGTCTTTGATGATTGAAGGGTCACTGTCAACATCTTTTGAAGTGAAGGTTTGGGCAACAAGCCCTCTTTGTTCACCGATTCTGATTGAATAGCGCACGCCCTTGTCGCATTTCTTGAGAACCTGTTTCCCATCAAGAGCAACGCCGTTTTCTTTCAGCGGAATAAAAAGCTGAACCGGCTGTTTATAAGTATAATTTTCAATGTTGGAATTCAGATGATAGCCCAGATCAATCAGTTCTTTGTGCATCTTAATGCCGTATTCCTGCATTTCTCCGTTTATGCGAAGCGAAATCGGCGGATCCATAATAAATGCGGTAACACCGTTTTGTCTGACAAGATTATTAACGAATTCGGTAAACTCGGCAAGAAGCTGATGATTGTCATAATTGCAGACAGGTCCTGACGGAGCATACCAGAT
>JBJFHW010000252.1:0-9824 GCA_051893965.1 Acutalibacteraceae bacterium | reverse complement strand
TTGAAAGAAACATCGTCAAGCTTATGCGCAACACCGTCATAAAACAGAATGTTTTCGCTTGCGGCTGTTGTGTCGCCGAAGCCGTAACCGATGTTGAAGCCGAACGGTTTTCCGTTGATCCAGCCGTTGCCGCTGCCCCAGTTCCATGTGTTGTCATAGGTCCAGACGCCTCTGCCCCAGTCGAGGGTGCCGAAATCGGTTTCGGGGTTGAATTCATATCGTACGCCGTCAAATTCGGCATAGCCCTCCGCTCTCATGCAGTTGATTTTCTGATTATAATAGAAAGCCTTTTTGTTCTCTTTCCAAGGGGTTGCAATAACCATGGTGTCCATCGGCGGCTGTGTGAGAGTAATATCGACCTTGAGCGTTTTGCCGTCAAAGAAGTTTCTGTATTCGCCGAAAATGTGGCGCTTGCCTTCGGTTTTGATAAAGTCCATATCAAGGGTTTTATCGTGATAATGAATATCACCCGCGTCAGATGTTCTCGGAAGCTTGTATTTGCCCATCGGGAAGAAATTCAAAACGGAATTTGTGTGTTCCCAGGGATTTTTTTCGTCAAAAACAAGCAAAGAAGCCGACTGCATACCGATGTAACCGTCGTCCGAAAGCGTCAGCGCAACTGCGTGCTTGTCGGAAAGAATCAGATAATAGTCCCATTCCTTTATTCTGAATTTCGGCGCTTTAATATCCTCTCTGTTATAAATCTGCACCAGACTTTTTGACCAGCCCGGCTCTGCAAGAGTGCCGTCGGGATTTAAAAGGTTATGTCTTTCTGTGACTTCATGATTTCTTGCCATAATGTTTACCTCCGTATCAGGCAATCTCAAAAAATTCAAGTTGCTCGGCATGTCAGAGATTGCCTTTATTTTCTCGGTAAATTATACAACAAATGGCGAAAATTATAAAGTGTTTTTAAGAATTTCATCTAAATTAACAAAAATAGGTCTGCCTTTTTGTGGAAGTTACTCTGTTATTTTTTATTTCAATCTCATTATGCTTTGATTGACAAGTTAAAAATTATCTATTATAATGAATGCGTTGCCCGTTTTGATGGGTAATACATAAAAAGAGAAACCTTTAAATAAAATATATGAAAGGAAATAAAATAAGCTGTTTTTAAGCAGCTTGATTAAAGGGTGATGTAAAATGTCAAGAGTTTATAATTTTTCCGCAGGTCCGTCCATGCTTCCCGAAGAGGTACTCAAAACCGCGGCGGCAGAAATGCTCGATTATCACGGCTGCGGACAGTCCGTTATGGAAATGTCTCACCGTTCTAAGATTTATAAATCTATCATTGACGAAGCGGAAAGCCTTCTTCGCGAATTGATGAACATTCCGGATAACTATAAGGTGCTGTTTCTTCAGGGCGGCGCTTCCACTCAGTTTGCGGCAATCCCGCTCAATTTCATGAACGGCAGCGGCAAGGCCGACTATATCATTACCGGTCAGTGGGCAAAAAAAGCCTTTGCCGAAGCGCAGAAATACGGCGACGTTAAAGCCGTGGCTTCATCGGCCGACAAAACCTTTACATACATTCCGAAAACCAAAAAGGAAGATTTCAGACCCGATGCAGACTATGTTTATATCTGCATGAACAACACAATTTACGGCACGGTTTATAAAAACATACCCGACACCGGCGATGTTCCGCTGATTGCGGACATTTCATCATGCTTCCTTTCCGAGCCTCTTGATGTTTCAAAATTTGCCGTTGTTTATGGCGGTGCACAAAAGAATGTTGCCCCGGCAGGTCTTACAATCGTCATTGTCCGCGAAGATATGCTCGGACACGCAAGAGACATCACGCCGACCATGCTCAATTATCAGATTCACGCAGACAACGGCTCGATGTATAACACCCCGCCTTGCTATACTATATATATATGTAAGCTTGTTCTTGAATGGATCAAGAACCTCGGCGGCCTTGAAAAGATGAAAGAAAGAAACGAAAAGAAAGCAAAGCTGCTTTATGATTTTCTCGATTCAAGCAAAATGTTCCGCGGAACCGTTGTTCCGGAAGACCGTTCGCTCATGAATGTTCCGTTTGTCACAGACAGCGACGAGCTGAACGCAAAATTCATCAAGGAAGCAGAAGAAAAAGGCTTTGTTAACCTCAAAGGTCACCGCACCGTCGGCGGCATGAGAGCTTCCATTTATAACGCGATGCCGGTTGAGGGCGTTGAAAAGCTTGTCCGGTTCATGGCTGAATTTGAAAAAGAAAACAGCTGATTCTTTGATTTTTATTTGCAAAGAACCGATTTTTAAGCGTTCGGAATGATTCCGGGCGCTTTTTTGGATAATTATTATGGTAAAATATCGGTTTTATTATATTTAACACGGATAAGTTATATAAATATTGCTTTATTTTTTATAGAATGAGAATTGGAAAATTTTACATTGAGGTGAAAATATGAGTAAACTGAAAACCAAGCTTGAACGCGGCATCGGAAAAATTGTAAATTCCGTCACAAACACGGTTTCGCAAACAAGCGTTGCAGGAACCGGCGGCGAAGCTTCAAGTGAAAACATGAGCAGACTTTGCCGTGAAGTCGGCGCAGAGGGAATTGTTATGCTCAAAAACGAAAACGGCTGTCTGCCGCTGACTAAAGACAGGGTGGTTTCCGTTTTCGGCAGAGTTCAAAAGGATTATTTCTATGTCGGCTACGGCTCCGGCGGCGATGTGAACGCACCGTATAAAGTCAGTCTCATTGACGGACTTCGTGCAAACGAAAACATCACACTCAACGAAGAACTTGCAGGAATTTATGAAAAATGGTCAGGAAAAAATCCCGTCTATAACGGCTTCTGGGGCCATTGGCCGATGTGCTATGACGAAATGCCCGTTTCGGATTCGCTTGTTCAAAACGCCGCAGAAAAATCCGACACTGCCGTCATCGTGTTCGGCAGAGCCGCCGGCGAAGACAGAGAAAACACGCTGACCGAGGGAAGCTATTATCTGACAAAAACAGAAAAACAGCTTCTTGACAAGGTTTGCCGTGCCTTTGAAAAGGTTGTTGTTTTAATCAACAGCGGAAGCATTATGGATATGGCATGGATTCATAAATATGACAGCGTAATTTCCTCTTTGCTTTATGTCTGGCAAAGCGGCATGGAAAGCGGAAACGCTGTTGCCGATGTTCTTTCCGGCAAGGTCTCCCCGAGCGGCAAGCTTGCCGACACGATTGCAAAAACGTATGAGGCTTATCCGAGCGCTGAATTCTTCGGCGGTAAAAAATATAACGAATACACCGAAGACATCTATGTCGGCTACCGCTTTTTTGAAACCTTTTCAAAAAACAGTGTTCTTTATCCTTTCGGCTTCGGAAAAAGCTATACCGATTTTGATTTAAAAGTTACTCAGACCAGACTTTCGGGCGATGTTTGCAGCATTTTTGTCACCGTCAAAAACATCGGCGAAAAGTTCAGTGGCAAAGAAACCGTTCAGGTTTATTTAAGCGCTCCACAGGGAGCCTTAGGAAAGCCTTTGCGTGTGCTTGCGGCTTATGAAAAAACAAAGCTGCTCGCCCCTGGCGAAGAACAGAAGCTCAAATTATCCTTTGACATCAAAGATTTTGCAAGCTTTGACGACAGCGGCGTTACCTCGCACAAGAATGCCTATGTTCTTGAAAAAGGCGATTATACTGTTTATATCGGCACCGATGTGCGCTCGGCGCAGCTGTGCAAAACATTTTCAATCGGTGCGCTCAGAGTTGTTTCACAGCACGTTCAGGCAGCTGCGCCCGACCCGGCTCACCCGTTTGAAAGGCTTTGCGCCAAAGAACTGCCTTATGGTGCCATCAAAGGCGTCACGCAGGCTGTGCCGGTGATGCAGGAATCGCTCAGAGAAAGAATTCTTTCCAATCTTCCCAAAACCATACCGCAGACAGATGATGTCGGCTATAAACTTTCCGATGTAAAAAGCGGTAAAATTACAATGGAAGAATTTGTCGCACAGCTTTCGTTCGATGAACTTGAAGCCATCACCCGCGGCGATTATACAATGGACAGCCCTCTCGGAGCCAAGGGAAACGCAGGCGCTTTCGGCGGTGTGCTCGAATCGCTTCGCAAAAAAGGTGTTCCCGCCGCCATAACAACAGACGGTCCCTCCGGAATCAGACTGGCAAGCACCTGTTCTCTTCTTCCGAACGGTGCGGTACTCGCCTGCAGCTTCAACAGCGAACTGATCAAAGCGCTTTATGCCGAACTCGGCAAAGAGATGAAAGAGCGCGGAAGCGATGTTCTTCTTGCGCCCGGCATGAACATACACAGAAATCCGCTTTGCGGAAGAAACTTTGAATATTTTTCGGAAGATCCGCTGTTGACGGGCCTTACCGCCTGCGCAGTTGTTGAGGGTATCCAATCTCAGGGCGTTTCTGCCTGCCCGAAGCATTTTGCCTGCAACAATCAGGAAACCTTGCGCATTTATAACGATTCAAGAGTTTCACAAAGAGCGCTTCGCGAAATCTATCTCAAGGGCTTTGAAATTGTTGTAAAAAAGGCAAAGCCGAAGAACATTATGACATCGTATAACAAAATCAACGGTGTCTGGGGACATTACAATTATGACCTGTGCACCACAATACTTCGCGGCGAATGGGGTTATGAAGGCAACGTGATGACCGACTGGTGGATGCGTTCTTCAAAATCACCGGAGTTTCCGAAAATATCCGATCAGGGCTACCGTGTCAGAGCGCAGGTTGATGTTCTGATGCCCGGCGGAGCACGTACCGGCAAGCGCAAGCCTGACGGAACGTTGAAAAAGTCATTCAAAGCAAAAGACGGCATCACTTTGGGAGAAATGCAAAGAAGTGCCATGAATGTTCTGAAGTTTGTGATGAACAAAATCGACTGATTGAAAAGTGATAGATAAACTATAAAAGCGGCTGCATTTTCGGTACAGCCGCTTCATTTTTTTGATACCCTTTATTTTGAAAGTAATGCTCTGTCGCTTGTGAATTCTGCACCGCTGACTTCCTCAAACTTGTGAAGCAGAATTTCAACCGTCAGATTTTTCTTTTCTTCGCCGCCGATGTCAAGGATAATTCTGCCCTCGTGCATCATGATAAGGCGGTTACCGTAGTCAATGGCGTTTTGCATGTTATGCGTTACCATCATGGTGGTCAGAGAATTCTCTTTGATGATTTTTTCGCTCAGAGCCAGAACATTTGCCGATGTTTTCGGGTCAAGCGCCGCTGTGTGTTCATCAAGCAAAAGAAGCTTCGGCTTCTGAAGCGTTGCCATAAGAAGCGTTAATGCCTGTCTTTGTCCGCCGGAAAGAAGTCCGACCTTTGAAGTCAGTCTGTCTTCAAGGCCGAGATCAAGACTTTTCAGAAGTTCTTTATAGCGTTCCTTGTCTTTTTTTGGAATACCGTATTTCAGCGTTCTTCTTTGTCCTCTTTTTTCGGCAATGGCAAGATTTTCAATAATTTCCATGTTGGCAGCGGTTCCGTTCATCGGATCCTGAAAAACTCTGCCGAAATATTTAGCCCTTTTGTGTTCGGGCATGGCGGTAACATCAATACCGTCAACAATAATTGAACCGCAGTCAACGGGATATACGCCCGTAATCATGTTCATGATTGTTGATTTGCCTGCGCCGTTGCCGCCGATTATGGTTACAAAGTCGCCGTTATTCAAAGTCAGGTTGATGTCACACAAAGCCTTTTTCTCATTAACAGTGCCGGGATTAAAGGTCTTGCTTACATTTTTAATTTCAAGCATTGGCGCTCACCTCCCCGCTCTTTTTAGCCGTTTTTTTGGACGAGGGTTTCATTCTGCTTTTCCAATACGGCAAACCGAGGAAAATTGCAACAAATAATGCCGAGAACAGTTTAAGGTCATTCGGATTCAAACCTACCTGAATAACGATAGTCTGAACGATATAATAGATCACACCGCCGAGTGCAACGCCGATAAGAGAAAGGGCAAAATTCTTAAAGACTTTTCCGAAGAGAACTTCGCCGATAATAACAGCGGCAAGACCGATAACAATTGCGCCTCTGCCTCTGTTGATGTCTGCGCTTCCCGAATACTGCGCTTCAAGAGCACCGGCGAGAGCAACAATTCCGTTTGAAAGCACAAGTCCGAAAACCTTGTTGCGGTTGGTGTTGATGCCGTTTGCTCTTGCCATAGCTTCGTTACAGCCGGTTGCTCTTATTGCCGAGCCGAACTGGGTTCCGAAGAACCAATAAAGAATCAAAACTATCAGTATAACAAAAACTGCACCGACAATCAGCGACTTATTGATATTGCTGAGAGTAACAAGAAGATTATACTTTCTGAAGTTAATCGCAACATTTGAGTTGTTGCCCATGATGCGAAGATTTATTGAATAAAGCGAAAACTGAGTCAGAATACCTGCAAGAATCGCCGGAATTCCGAAAGCAGTGTGGAATATACCCGTGAGAAATCCTGCAACACAGCCTGCCAAAAAGGCAACTATCAGACTGATATAAACATTTACTCCGCTTGTAGTGAGCATAACGAAAACCGCACCGCCTGTTGCAAGCGTTCCGTCAACGGTCAGGTCAGCAAGGTCGAGAATTTTGAAAGTAATATAAACTCCGATTGCCATAATGCCCCAGATAAGACCTTGGGCAACTGCGCCCGGAAGTGAGCTTAAAAATGCCGCCATATTAATATAGTATGCGCGAAATGCGCTTCCTTTCTGAAAATGAACAAAAAGCGATAAGCGTTGACCTATCGCTTTCAAAGTGCAGATCAAAAGATCTGCACTTTGTTAATTTTTCTGCTTAAATTATCAAGCGTCAACTTCGATTTCGCTGTAGCCTTCAGGAATTGTAATATTGAGAGCGTCTGCTCTTTCCTTTACATATTCTTTAACAGGATTTGAACTATATTCAATTTCCATATCGGCAGGATCCTTGCCGTTTACAAGAATATCATAAGCCATTTCGCCGGACTGATAGCCGATGTCATAATAGCTGATTGAGAAAGTTGCAACACCGCAGCCGGTGCAAATGCCTTCTTCACCTGCGATGAGGGGAATACCTGCGGGTTCAGCAATGTTGTTAATGATTTCGGTGTTGTCTGCAACAGTGTTGTCAGTCGGTGCATAAAGAGCGTCGCACTCTGCAACAGCCTTTGTAACAACTGTTGCAATACCGTTTGAATCAGCAAACGGATATTCATTAACAGTGATGCCCTTTTCTTCAAGATAAGCCTTAACAGCATTAACCTGGAACTTTGAGTTGGCTTCGCCTGAGCAATAGATGATACCAACGGTCTTTGCGTCCGGAATAAGGGTGAGAATCATTTCAGCCTGTTCATCAAGCGGTGCACAGTCGGAAGTACCGGTTGCATTTATGCCGGTCTTTCCTGTCCATGAATCAACATCCATATCAAGGGCGGTTGCATAGTCGGTAACAGATGTGCCGACGATGGGGATTTCGGTTGTTGCGCTGACAGCAGCCTGAAGAGCCGGAGTAGCGTTAGCCATAATAAGGTCAACCTTTGAGGATACGAACTTATTAACGATAGTTGAGCATGCAGGTATATCGTTTGAAGCGTTTTGCTCATCAAAAATTACCTTATCACCGAGTTTTTCGGTAAGAGCATCCTTGAAGCCCTGAGTAGCTAAATCAAGAGCCGGATGCTGAACGAGCTGGCAAATGCCTACGGTATAAGTTTTGTCTGTGTCTGTTACCGAAGCAGATGCGTCTGCTGCGGTTGTGGTTGTGTCATCCTTACCGCTGCAAGCAGCAAACGCTGTAAGAACAAGTGCAAGGCAAAGAACGACAGATAAGATTTTTGTGAACTTTTTCATGTTTTTACCTCCGTTTAATTTTGGAATTTAGTGGTTTAAAGCAGAAAACGCTTTAAGCTTCTATTATTTTATTACAATTTTGCTCAAAAGTCAATAGAGCAAATATATCTGTTGTGCACAAAATTGCAGAACGTTTTTTATCTGTTTTGCCAATTGATTTTATCGTCAGAAATCATATAAGAGACTTTTTTATAAATCCAGGCATAAAACCGCTGAAAGGCAATTAACCGTTGTCATTATTTCTTGCCTTATAGTAATTCATCAGACAGCCGTCAAGGATAATTTCCTTTTCGTCCTGCGTCAGGCCTTTAACATAAAGCGTGATGTCCTCAACACCGTCTTTTGTGATAACTTTGGCAGGAATTTCTTCTTTTGAATCTTTAATTGCTTCGCGGATTCCGGGAACATAAACATAATCGCCGTCGCTATAGTTAAACTGCGTGTCTTTGTCAATCGTGAACGGCAGAATCCCCCAGTTGATGCAGTTTGAACGGTATCTCTTGGTTGCGAATTCATAGCAGATGTTGGCAAATCCGCCGAGTACCTTCTGGCAGGAAGCGGCCTGTTCACGGGCAGAACCGTCACCGGGACGGTTGGCGAACACACATGAGCCAAACTGGGTATGCTTTGCGGTTTCCTGCGCGTTATCCGTTACTTTTGAAAGAACATCGATTACTTCCGCCGAAGAATTGCTTTCTCTTCTGAGCGCT
Organism: Acutalibacteraceae bacterium; assembly: GCA_051893965.1. GTDB lineage: Bacteria > Bacillota > Clostridia > Oscillospirales > Acutalibacteraceae > UBA6857. The sequence continues at coordinate 1,328 of JBJFHW010000252.1, read as the reverse complement.
TCCTGAGCGGCAACAGCCTTTGCGCGCGGCACATACTGCGGCTCGCGGCGGGAAAGAGCAAATTCGGAAAGCCTGAGCGGATTGGAACGGTAGCTTGAGGTTTCGCCCGAGGGAATCAGTTCGTCGGTTGTTGTAACGTCATCGTGAAGCACGCAGGCAAGCTTGACAAGAAGATTTTCTTCCAGTTCATACATTGCCGGCCAGTCGGTGATGTTCGGACCGAGTTTGAGTTCATAGTCGCTTTGCGCCTTACCGAAGCCGTTATAAACACGCTTGTCATAAACACCTTTTTCAAAGGTATAGGTGTGGTCGTATTCGGGAATTTCAACATCGGTTGCGGCGGTAAGCACACCCTTGTTCAGAGCCGTTGCGGCAATGGAACGCGAATCCACAAGCGCAACGCCCGAAAGCTGACCTTCGCCGGGCTTGCTTCCCTCTCTGTTGGGGAAGTTTCTTGTTGTGTGTCTGATGGAAAGACCGTTGTTTGCCGGAACATCGCCTGCGCCGAAGCACGGACCGCAGAAGCAGGGCTTGAACACGGCGCCCGCTTCAAGAAGCTTGCCCTGAACACCGTTTCTGATAAGCGCAAGGTTAACGGGCACACTTGACGGATAAACAGAAAGTGAGAAATAGCTGTCGCCGGTTGAATGACCGTCAAGAATTGCCGCCGCTTCGCAGATGTTTTCAAACATACCGCCGGCGCAACCTGCAATAACGCCCTGATCAACATGAATCTGACCGTCTTTTGCCTTGTCATAAAGCCTGAAATCAACCTTTGCGCCGAACTGAGCCTTTGCAGCTTCTTCCACCTCTTTGAGAATGGACGGATTTGCCTGAAGTTCATGAATCGTATAAGCGTTTGACGGATGGAACGGCAGCGCGATCATGCTTTCGATTTTGGAAAGGTCAATCTTCACTGCCATGTCATAATAAGCCGCCTGACCGGGTCTGAGCTGTTTATAATCCTCCGGACGGCCGTGCGTGGTATAGAAATCCTTCACCTTTTCATCTGTTTGCCAGATGGAAGAAAGGCAGGCGGTTTCGGTTGTCATAACATCAATACCGATTCTGAAATCCATACTGAGATTTTTCACACCCGGGCCGACAAACTCAAGAACCTTGTTTGTCACAAGACCTTCTTTGAACACCTTGCCGCAAAGAGCGATGGCAACGTCGTGCGGGCCGATGCCTTTTTTCGGTGCATTTTCAAGATATACCATAACAACCTCGGGTGCGTTGATGTCCCAGGTGTTTCTCAAAAGCTGTTTAACAAGCTCGGGACCGCCCTCGCCGACTGCCATGGTTCCCAAGGCGCCGTAACGGGTGTG
>JBJFHW010000251.1:0-9930 GCA_051893965.1 Acutalibacteraceae bacterium | reverse complement strand
AAGGAGCGATTGTTTTGAAATCACAATTTTTGAAAGGGCTTTATCAGGGTCTGCCCATTGCTCTGGGGTATCTTTCGGTTTCGTTCGGGTTCGGAATCACGGCAATCAGAGCAGGACTTTCTGTTCTTGCAAGTGTGGGTATATCCTTTACCAATCTGACTTCTGCCGGACAGGCTGCCGGTGTCGGCGTCATTGCCGCAGGAGGCAGCCTCGCCGAAATGGCTCTGACTCAATTTATCATCAATCTGCGTTATTCGCTGATGGGAATCTCGCTTTCCCAAAAGCTTGACAAGTCTTTTACCGTACCGAAAAGGCTGATTGCGGCGCACGGAATCACAGATGAAATTTTTGCCGTTGCATCAAGCCAAAAAGAACCGTTGACCGCCGGATATATGTACGGACTGATGACTTTGCCGGTCATCGGCTGGTCGCTGGGTACTCTTTTAGGTGCTCTTTTCGGTCAGCTTCTGCCGCAGAATGTTTCCAATGCTTTGGGCATGATGCTTTATGCCATGTTTATTGCTGTTTTCGTTCCTGCCGCAAAAAAAGAACTGAGCGTTCTGATCAGTGTTGTTATCGCCGCTTCGCTGAGCGTATTTTTCAAGTTTGCCGTTCCGTCTTTAAGCAGCGGTTTTGCCGTAATCATCAGCGCGGTTCTTTCTGCCGCGGTCTGCTCGCTGATTTTTCCGATTAAGGAAGAAGGCGAAGATGTGCAAAAGGAGGAAAAGGCATGAGTATTGTCCTTTATATTGCGGTGATGGCAATTGCGACCTATCTTGTCCGCGTCATTCCGTTTACCGCTTTCAGAAACAAAATCAAGTCGCGCTTTTTCCGCTCTTTTCTCTATTACATACCGTATGCTGTCTTAAGCGCGCTTACCATACCGGCCATTTTTTATTCAACGGGCGATTTTTTGTCTGCCGCCATCGGCACAACCGTTGCCGTTATCCTTGCCTTTTTCAATTTGCCACTGATTGTTGTTGCGGTTGCGGCAAGTGCAGGCGCATTTCTGGTCAGTATCATTGTTTGAAGAATATATATGAAAACGGGCAGGTCTGTGTGTTGAACAGGACTTGTTCTTTTTTTGATAGACAGAAAAAAAGCAAAACAAACAATCCGAAAGTTTTTCATTTGTTTTTGAATAATGCCCAATCAAAAATATACTCGTTTTAACCTTTGTTATACTCGTAATGAACAGTGAAAGCTGTTATTTTCCAAAAGGAGGAAGTATGATGAAAAAAACAAAAAGAATTCTGGCTGTTGTTCTTGCCGTATTGCTGCTGATTACAGCCGCCTTGCCGTCCATTGCCGCCCAAAAGCCGGCGGACGAGATGACACACAAAAACAATAATGCCTATTTGCCGTTCGGCTGGGTTTACCGCGACAGGGGAGAGGATTTTGCTTCTGAAAAGCTTGATCTTGTTGCTTCCTACGGTATTGACACGGTCTATTTTTCGCTCGGTTCGGTCACCCTTGCCGATGACGGCACGGTTACGAACCATATTGCCGAAAACAAAGCGAACGGATTGTGGAACAATATCGGTCAGTGGCTGAGTGTTGCCGAGAAAAAGGGCATCACGCTTCTTCCGATAATCAACTGCAATCTCAATTCTACTTTCCTTGAAACAAATCCCGACACGCAACAGCCTTATTCCGAAGATGTTAAGGCGGAACTTCTTTCGGCTGTATCTCAGGCGGTAAACGATGGCTTCTCCTATAACGGAAAAACATATTATCCCTCGGGCGTTCATTTTGACTGCGAGCCGTTTCGCCGTCAGTATCATGATTTTTATCTGGATATGCTCGAACAGATGCGCTGCGTTCTCGGCGAAAGTCGCACGCTTTCTTCTGCAACGCCGGCGGCAAACGGCGCATGGAGTGATTCTTATCTTGCCGAAGTCGGAGCCTGCCTTGATACAATCAACCCGATGATTTATGACTCCAACGGTCCGTCCGACTGGGGATCGCTAAACGACGGTGTAACGCAAAACGCTGAAGAATACACACAGCTTGTTGTAAACACCTGCCTTTGGTATTCCAAGGTTTTCAGTGAGAATAATATCACTTGCGAAATCTCCCCGACTGTTCCGTGCTATCCGGACGCTTCCACCGAAACGGATGTCGGCTGGCCTGATGCAGAAAGCACCACGGTCTGGTATCACCTTTCGTCAATTGAAAACACTGCAAACTGCATCAAGGGTGTTCAGCGCGCAAACAAGCAGGGTGCGCAAATATCCTCTCTCGGAATCTGGAACTTTTATTATATGTGCGGTGACGCTGATGACTATCAGACCGAAGTTAACGGTTTTTACAGTCCCGAGGCTGACAGCGCCGCATGGATGAGCTGGGTAAACGGCAAGACGCTTTCTGAAATTGACTACACCGATTCTCTTGCCGACCTTGAAAATCCCGAACGCGGATTTTACCGCCCGGAACGAATTGTTCTGACCGAATCAGGCTGCGGAAAGGTAACCTTGCCGACAACGCCGCTTGTGCATCTTCGTTTCGGAATATCGGCTCTTTCACCGAAAAACAATGACGGCAATGAGCCGGAGTTTTCAAGCAGAATGCTTGAAGATATAGCAAACGTATTTTCTGCTTTGAGACAAAACGGACAAACAGCGGTTATCCGCTTTGCCTATGACGATTTTGACGGTGTGGCAGACTGTGAACCATCCATTGAAACCATTGAAAAACACATTGCACAGCTTGCGCCGCTGTTTGATGAATACAGTGATGTAATCGCATCGGTTGAAGCCGGATTTATCGGCCCGTGGGGCGAAATGCACACAAGTGCCATGGCGAACCAAGAAGTGTTCAACAGGCTGATTGATGCGCTTGTTGACGCAGTGCCGGAAAATATCGGCATCACGGTTCGCCGACCGAAGTTTTTTGCCGATTGGGTTGGAATTGATCTTTCCGAAATTGACACTTACAAAGCCGAAGAGGGCACGGCGGCTTACCGCGTCGGCGTGTTCAATGACGGTTATCTCGGTTCATCAAGCGATCTCGGAACCTATAAAGACCGCGATAAGGAAGTTGCATGGCTTTCCGATCAGGCAACACATACGCTTTTCGGCGGCGAAGCGGCACTGATTGATTCAGACAGAAGCTATAACAGCATTGATTTCATTTCCGCAGAAATGTTTAAGACGCACACCTCTTATCTGAATATTGAATGGAATGACACGCTTGTCGGTCTGTGGCAAAACGAGCTTTATGAGGGCAGTGATATTGATTATTACGGTCAAACGGCGTATAAATATATTTCCGATCATCTCGGCTATCGCTTTGTGCTTCGCAGTGCGGCTTTGCCCGAAAGTGCAAAGAACAGCCTTTCGGTTGATTTTGCGGTGCTGAATGTCGGTTGCGGAAACATTGTAAAGCCTAAGCAGGCAGAAATTCTGTTCGTACAAAACGGAAAGGTATTTTCGCAAGACACGGAAATTGATGTAAGAAACTGGCTTTCACGCGAAACGGCAACGGTCAGCATCAACGCTGAAATTCCGCAGGGAATAGAGGTCGGTTCCTGTGATGTTTATCTGAGGATTTCTTCTGATAAGTCGGCGCTTACCGCTGTAAGATTTGCAAATGACGGAATCTGGAACGAACAGCTCGGAGCAAACCTCATCGGAACATTTACTGTTGAGGAACCCGAGCAGACAACTACAGAAGAAACCACAACTGAAATTACAACAGAAACTACAACCGAACAGGTAACGGAAACAACAACGGAAACCACAACCGAAAAAGTGACAGAATCCACAACTGAGATAACAACCGAGCCTACTACGGAAACGACCACACAGCCGGTCACACAACCGAGCACGCAGACAACAACACAGCCGGCTTCAGAAAATCCGCAGCCGGGTGATGAAGAAAATTGCAGCTGTATGTGTCATTCAACAGGATTTATGTCGTTTATCTGGAAAATCGTGAGATTTTTCTATAAGCTTTTCGGCGTCAATAAGGTTTGTGCCTGTGGGGCCATGCATTATTGATTTTGAATAAAAATATCGAAACGGGCAGTCTGATGACTGCCCGCTTGGTTTTTATTAAAGTTTTACTGTCAAAATATGTGTTATTTGATAGGCTTCACATTTGTTTTTCCCAGCCCTGAGTTGCAATGTGATATACCATGTCGGCGATTTCTTTCGGTGTTTTTTGAATGTCCTCAAGAAGCCACTGACGGATCATGTGATAAGCGCCGTTAATTAAAAAAGTGATTAAAAGATTTTTGCTTTCCGGATCTTCAAAGTCTGAAAAGACATGACTGTAAGCTTCTTGAACATGCGAAGCCTGAAAAAGCAAAGAGGCAAACTCGCAGTCAGTGTCACTGTTGCGAAAAAGCAGTTTTGCCAAATCCCGGTTATCACGCAAATAGCTGCACAGCGCTTCGGTTCGTTTGTTCAAAGACCAATCATTTTGCAGTACTTCTTTTTTCCATAATTGATCCAATTCTTCGATAACATCGGTCTCAATTTCTGTCAGAACATCGGCCGGGCAGCCGTAATGGTTATAAAAGGTGGAGCGGTTGATTCCGGCATTTTCGCATAATTCGCTGACGGTGATGTGCTGAATGTTTTTTTCTGACATAAGGCGGATCAGGCTTTCTTTCAGCAGGCGTTTGGTTAAGGCAATTCTTTGATTTTCTTTCTTTTTCATATAAACTCCTTTAATAATTGAAAAATTGACATGTAAATTATGTAAAAACAACAAAAAAATATTTTTGTGTTGATCCTGCGACAATATGAAATCATCTGTTTGTTGCAAATTAGATATGTGTCCATTATAATTTAAGAGGATTGTTTTGTCAAACAGAAAACAGTCACATTGAAAAATAAGAACGGAGGAAAACCATGAGTGTATCTTTCAAATTCGGCAGCATTTTGCTGTCTTTGTGTGAAATCATAGTCGGTATTCTTTTGCTGATTAATCCGGTTGGGTTCACAACGGGAATCATCATTTTTTTGGGAATTGTCATTTTAATTTTGGGTATTGTAAATGTTGTGCAGTATTTCCGAGAAATTCCCGAGGAAGCGGTGCTGAAACAAAGCCTGACCATAGGCTGCATTGAAATTTTGGCAGGTCTTTTCTGCATTTTTAAAAGTGGTTGGTTTATCGCCACATTCCCGATTCTTACAATTCTTTACGGAATCGGAATTTTAATAACCGGTATTGCAAAAGTTCAGTGGACAGTGGACAAAATCCGCCTTAAAATTAAAAAATGGTATTGGTCAGCCATCAGCGCTGTTTTAACCATTGCTTTTGCAGCCGTTATCCTTTGCAATCCGTTCAGCAGCACAACAGTTCTGTGGGGCTTTATCGGCGTAATTCTGATTGTTGAAGCAGTTGTTGATATTGTTGCATTGATTTTCACAAGGAGAGTTTTATAAAAAATGAATGAAGTAAAAAAACCGAAAAAACCGCTGATTTATTATTACTTTATTGTGGTGCTGGTCATCATGCTGCTTAATTTGCTTCTGATACCCAAAATAGCGCAGCATCAGATTCAGGAAACAGATTACGGAACATTCATGACGATGACCGAAGAGAAAAACATCGGCCGTGTTCAGATTCAGGACAATCAGATTCTTTTTACGGATAAGGAAGAAAAAACGGTCTATAAGACAGGCTTGATGAATGACCCCGAACTTGTTAACCGACTGAAAGCGTCGGGCGCGGTTTTCTCAAGTGAAATTATTGAAGAAACTTCGCCGTTTCTGACTGTTTTGCTGACATGGGTTTTGCCGTTAGTTATTTTTATTCTGATCGGGCAGGTTCTTTCCAAAAAGCTGATGGATAGAGCCGGCGGCTCGGATTCCATGATGTTTAACATGGGAAAGAGCAACGCCAAAGTTTATGTCAAGTCCTCTGACGGAATTAAATTTACCGATGTTGCCGGTGAAGATGAAGCAAAAGAAAACCTGACTGAAATTGTTGACTATTTGCATAATCCTGATAAATATAAGGAAATCGGCGCTTCTATGCCGAAAGGTATTTTGCTTGTTGGCCCTCCGGGAACCGGTAAAACCATGCTTGCCAAAGCTGTTGCCGGAGAAGCAAATGTGCCTTTCTTTTCCATGTCCGGTTCGGAATTTGTTGAAATGTTTGTGGGCATGGGTGCGTCAAAGGTGCGCGATTTGTTTAAGCAGGCAAAGGAAAAAGCACCGTGCATTGTGTTCATTGATGAAATTGACGCGATCGGACAAAAACGAAGCAGCGGAAAAATGGGCGGTAATGACGAACGCGAGCAGACGCTCAATCAGCTTCTGACAGAGATGGACGGCTTTGAGGGCAACAGCGGCGTCATCATTCTGGCTGCCACGAACCGACCGGAAGCGTTGGACGCAGCTTTAACACGCCCGGGGCGTTTTGACCGCCGTGTACCGGTTGAACTGCCCGACTTAAAGGGACGCGAAGAAATTCTCAAAGTACATGCAAAGAAAATTAAGGTTTCGGAAAATGTTGATTTCTTAAAAATTGCACGTATGGCATCGGGTGCTTCCGGTGCGGAGCTTGCCAATATTGTCAACGAAGCCGCTTTGCGCGCTGTTCGTGACGGAAGAAAATTTGCCAGTCAGGCCGACTTGGAGGAATCCATTGAAGTTGTTATTGCCGGCTATCAGAAAAAGAATGCCATTCTCACCGATCATGAAAAGCTCGTGGTTTCCTATCATGAGATCGGTCATGCGCTTGTGGCAGCCAAACAGACAAATTCCGCGCCCGTTCAGAAAATCACAATTGTTCCGCGAACCTCCGGTGCCTTGGGCTACACCATGCAGGTTGATGAGGGGAATCATTATCTGATGACAAAAGAGGAACTGGAAGCTAAAATCGCCACCTATACCGGCGGCCGTGTGGCAGAAGAAATTGTGTTCCATTCCATCAGCACCGGTGCGTCTAATGATATTGAGCAGGCAACCAAATTAGCAAGGGCAATGCTCACTCAATACGGTATGAGCGATGATTTCGGAATGGTTGCTTTTGAAACCGTGTCCAATCAATATCTAGGTGCAGAAGCATCATCTGCCTGTTCGGCTGAACTTCAGGCAAAAATTGATTATCAGATCATTGATCTTATCAAAACGCAATATGAAAAAGCAAAAGCCATTTTGTCGGAAAACCGCCAAAAGCTGGATGAACTGGCTCGTTTCCTTTATGAAAAAGAAACCATTACCGGAGAGGAATTTATGCAGATTCTGAACAATTAATGCAATTGTGCAAGATTTGCAGATATGAAAGAAATTAAACAAGATGAAAGAAAAAGTAAAAGAAGCATTTTCGCTTTATCATGATACCGCCGATTATGCTGAGATAAAAGATCGTATCATCAGCGGCGGAAAGGTGACAGGTACGAATCTGTGCATTCTGATGATGGCAATACTGATTGCGTCTGTCGGCTTAAATATGAACTCAACCGCTGTGATTATCGGCGCCATGCTGATTTCTCCTCTGATGGGAAGCATTCAGGCCATGGGGTACGGTGTGGCGACCGGTGACATTGTGCAGATTAAGAAATCGGGAATCGGTTTTTTGTTTCAGATTGTCATTTCTCTGATTACCTCCACACTGTATTTTTGCCTTTCGCCGATTTCAACGCAAACCTCCGAGCTTCTGGCAAGAACACAGCCGAATATATGGGATGTGATGATAGCCACCTGCGGCGGTATTGCCGGAATGATCGGAGCGACCAGAAAAGAAAAATCAAATGTAATTCCGGGCGTGGCAATTGCCACGGCTCTGATGCCGCCGCTTTGCACCTGCGGATACGGAATTGCCCACGGAAGCCTTCGCATTGCACTTGGTGCCGGCTATCTGTTCCTTGTCAATACGTATTTTATTTTTCTTTCCTCCGTACTGATTCTTATTGTATTAAAAGTGCCGCAGGAAGGAGAATTCAGTCAAAAGCAAAAGAAACGAATGAACCGGCGGCTGATACTGAATACAGTTATCATACTGATTCCCTGTCTGGTTGTGGCAGGTTTTATGGTCAGGCAGGCAAATGTTGACAGCAAATCGGTAACCGGTTTTGAAGCAACAGTTTCGGTTCAGAAAATTACGCAGGAAATTAAAATTCTGTTTCCGTCCGTAGACGATGTAAAGGTCGGCACATTGGAATCTGTGGATAAAGACGGAAACCTGATTTCTGAAACGAATGTTATTGTATATCTTCAGGAAGAACCGGATCAGCAGGAAACCAACCGTATGCAACGATGGCTTGACGAGGTTTATGACGGTGCATGCAAGGTCATTTATATTACGGATACGCAAGAGTAGGGTTCAAAATATTGAAATGCTATAAGCATATGTGAACTAATATTATACTGTTGCTCTTTTATTGTTATAATACATAATACCCAGACAAAAATGTGTGCAAAATTAACAAAAAATCTAAAAAGCGTCAAAATGTGTTGAAAATCCACAAATAATTTGTTATGATTGCCTATATACAGTTATAAAAGAGAGGCTGAATAACAATGAAAATTGAAAAGCAAGCAGAAATACTGAATCCACTGTTTGTGGTAAAGCTTGAAAGCGGCGTGATTCTTTTAGTCTATGACGGATATGCTGTCGGCAGTGACGGCAAAACATATTATCATGTCGGAAAAGAAACGGATGATGATCTTTTAACTGTTGGCTGGAGCTGTGATATTGAGCACACAGTTGTTATCAAATGATTTTTTAGGCTCTGCCCGAAAAGAGGGCAGAGCCGGTTTGTCTTTTGAAATGAAATATATCTGGCTTTTAAAAAAAATTATAAAAATGGCTTTTAAAAAAAATTATAAAAAAGTCTTGACAAGGTATATAATTTACTGTATAATAGCATAGCACTCTTGAGAGAGACATATCGCGGAGTAGAGCAGTTGGTAGCTCGTCGGGCTCATAACCCGGAGGTCACAGGTTCAAGTCCTGTCTCCGCAACCATATTGAGTATTCGCAAGGGATTTCACCTGTGAATACTCGATTTTTTTGCTTAAAACAGAGCTTGATATAGATTTTAGTTATGTACAGTCGCATTCCTTTCGGTCTGCGACTTTTTGTTTTACGCCGATTCGGGTAATGCTTTCGAAATATAGCTGACTGCAACTCCCTGACGGGTGTCTTTTTTGAAACAAGTCTCGTCGTCTTTAGCAATTTCAAGTACACCGACAAATCGGTAATGAATGACTACCCGCTGTGTCTTGTTCTTGCCTGTACCTTCGGTCTCATAGACATCAATGTGGTCAATCAGTTCGTGAATAAGCGGTGCCGTAAGCATTTCCATTTCAAGAAACTTCCGTATTGAACTGAGAAACATTTCCTTGCTGTGCTGAATGGTGTTCAGGTTTGCAATTTTCTCACGGAGTTCAAAAATCTTTGCTTTTAGCGTTGCTCTTTCCACTTCGTACTTGTGCGCCATGTGCGTGAACCATTCGTCCGTCACCTTGCCGGTTGCGTTGTCCTCGTATAGCTTTTCATAGAGCGAGGCAACCGTCTGTTGACGGGCGATTGATTTTTGTAGTTCACCCTCAAGAAATCTCTTTTCGTCGTATAAATCCTTGTTGGTTTTCTTCTCGAGGATTTCGGTAAACAGATCTTCGTCCTTTTTGAGAAGTGAAGCCATTTTCTTCAGTTCAAGCAGGACAATCTGTTCAAGAGCGTCTGCACGGATATAGTGACGTGTCGGGCAGGTGCCTCGGGTATCTTTTACATAATTACCGCAACTGAAATAGTGAATATCCTTGTTGACGGTGTTCGTGTGATACCTCATATTGCTTCCGCAATCCGCACAACGGACAAGTCCGCTGAATATATGCTTTTGCGCATTCTCTTTTTTCGGCGCTCTGCGCTTTGCCTGACCGATAAATCTCTGAACCGTTTCAAAGGTTTCACGGTCAATAATCGGCTCATGAACATTTTTGAAGATTCTCCAGTTTTCTTCGGGAT
>JBJFHW010000250.1:0-9975 GCA_051893965.1 Acutalibacteraceae bacterium | reverse complement strand
TCTTTCCACCCTTTCTTTCGCGTCTGAAAGAAAGGGTGTGCCCGCGCGGCATGAGTGCAAAGGTAAAAAGCTAGAAATTGGTTTATTTCGCGGGCTGAGAATGAAAAATTAATTCATTCTGTTTCGCGTAACATCTGCGGACATTGTCCGCTTGACGGCTTCACCGTCAATCAGGAAACCCCCGGCGAGGGTTTCCTACGGATAAACAGTCCACCGGACTGTTTATCCTACCTTTCTGCGCTTTTTGAAGCATTGGGATTTCGCCGTCTGCGGACGGCGACAAGCTTTTTTGTAAAAAAGCTTGAGCAAAAAACTTTTCTCCTTTTTGAACTGACTTTCCGCCGCGGTGTAATTGCAAAGTATATCACTTTTTTCTCCGCGTAATCACCGCAGGCTTGGCCTGCAAAAAGCTTGAGCAAAAAACTTTACTCCTTTTGTACTGACTTTCCGTCGCGGCAAAATTGTAAAGTTTATCACTCTCTGCCATCGCGTCAGCAAGCGGGCGGTGCCCGCCGTGAGCATGCAAGCGGTGCTTGCTAGCTGAGGAAAAATTTCAGAATAAAGTTGAGTGCTTTCATCAATACCGAAAAGACCCTGCCGATAATACTGTCAAACGAATTGAACGTTTCATAGCCGTAGGCAATGATTTCTCCGCTTTCGGCGGAAATTTCAAATGTGCAGCTTCTGCTGTCAAGCAAAAAAGTAACCGTGTAAACCGCACCGTCAAACTCATCAAAGCTATATGAAGCGTTCAGCTTCCTGACTGCCGTATCGCTTTCGCCAACCGCGTCAAGAGCAATCTGCTTTGCCTGCTGCGCCGTTATGTTTCTGCTCAAGCCCGCATTTTTGTTTGAATCAAAATAATACGCCGTTACCTTGCCATCATTTGAGACAGAGCATTTATAGCTTTGGTTTTCTTCATCGTCAAACGCCAGATCAAAACCGCTTTGCGTTTGCGTGCACTTTGTGAAAACTACCTGCGATGAATTCAAATCGGCAGTTTCAAGCGCTTTTTGCTTCGCCTGCTGAACACTGATTGCCGCAATCGTAAGAATCGAAACCGATGACATAATCAGCATCGCCAAAAAAACGGACAAAAACTTTTTGAATGATTTTTTCATAGCAAAACACCTTTCTGTATTAACTGAAAATAAGACACCGAAACTTCTTGTTTTTTCGGTCACCTTATTTTTGTCTCAATCAATCATATTAATACAAAAAGGTGAAAATTACCCATATTTAATTTTAAAGGTTGTCTTTATGCGAATCACTCAAAAAATCAATCTCCGAGCGTTTCAAAAACAAGCTTGACATGCATCGCCGCCGCCGTTTTAATGCAGGTTTCATCAGGCGACATTCTGCCGTTGTGAAGCGGATATTGCGTTCCGGCACCGATGTGATAAAAACAACCGTCCGCTTTGTCAAGATAATAGCCGAAATCCTCCGTTGTCATTGTCGGCTCGGTTAAAATTTCAACATTTTCTCTTCCCAGAAGCGATGCTGCGCAGTTTTCAACAAGCTTTGTTTCCTTGTCGCAGTTGACAACGCCGGGGTAGCTTTCTTTAATGTCAACCTGCGCTTTGCAGCCAAAAGCCTGCGCGATATTCTGTGCTGTCACAACAAGATTTTCTTTCATTTCTTTGCGTGTTTTCGCCCCGAGCGTTCTGATGATACCCGTCAGCACCGCACTGTCGGGTATGATATTGACGGCGGTTCCGCTTTCAAAGGTGCAGACGCTTAAAACCGCGCTGTCCGTCGGAGCCGTCAGTCTTGAAACCGCTCCGTCAAGAGCGCAGACAAGGTGGCTTGCCGCCGTCAGAGCATTGATTCCCTTTTCGGGCTCTGCCCCGTGTGCGCTTTTGCCCGTTACCGTAATTTTAAATATATCCGATGCGGCATAGCTTTTGCCGTATTTTACGGCAACCTTACCCGCCTTTGTTTCGGGTCTTATGTGGATACCGAATACCTTTTCAACACCCAGGCGGTCGAAAATTCCGGCGTCAATGATTCTTTGCGCGCCGCCGTTTCCCTCTTCGTCCGGCTGAAAAACAAAAACCACCGTTCCGTGAAGTTCGTCTTTATGCTCTGACAAAATCTTTGCCGCTGCAAGAAGCGATGCTGTGTGGATATCATGGCCGCAGGCGTGCATTTTTCCGCAAATCCTGGAAGCGTACGAAAGACCGGTTTGCTCCGTCACCGCAAGCGCGTCAATGTCGGCTCTTAAAGCAACTGTTTTGCCTTTGCCGCAGTTAAGAACGCCGACCGCTCCCGTTTCAAGTGGGCGCAGAATTTCAATCCCCCAACTTTCAAGAAGCGAAACAATCAGCTTTGTTGTTTCAACTTCCATGTTTCCGAGTTCGGGGTTTTCGTGAATTTTTCGTCTTATCGAAACCGCTTCGTCATAGACCTCATCGGCAAAATTCAAAATCTGTTCGTCCGTCATAGCTTTCTCCGAAAATTATAATGATTTAACAAATTTTTCCAATCTGTTCATACCCTCTTGCAGCTGTTCATCACCGTAGCAATAAGTCAGTCTGATGTGCTTGTCGCTTCCGAAGCAAAAGCCCGGTGTTGCGGCAAGACCTGCCTGCTCAATCATTCTTGTGCAGAACTCACCCGACGGGATACCAAACTTTTCAATGGAGGGAAAAGCATAAAATCCACCCATAGGCGTTACCGTTTCAAGCCCGATTTCTTTCAGTCTTGAAAGCACAAAGCTGCGCCTTTTGCGATAGACCTCAAGCATCGGCGTCACATCGGTTTGAAGTGCCTCTATGCAGGCATTTTGTGAAAACGAAGCCGTTGAAACAACCGTAAACTGATGCACAAGCTCAAGTCTGCGCTTCACTGCAAGATCAGCCATCAGATAGCCCATTCTCCAGCCCGTCATGGCATACGGCTTTGAAAAGCTTTGAACAACAAGAAGCTGCTTTTTCAAATCCTGAAAGCTGCTGAAGCTTTCATAGCTATCATCATAAACGAGCTGACGGTAAACATCGTCGCACAGAACAAAAATATTTCTGCCTTTAACGGCATTATAAACATTTTCAAGGCTTTCTCTGTTTAAAACACAGCCTGTCGGGTTGTTCGGCGAATTTAAAATGATCGCTTTTGTTTTGTCTGTCACGGCTTTTTCAAGCATCTGTTTTGAAATCTGAAAGCCGTTCTCGCTTGTGTCGAGCGCAACATATTTTCCGCGGCACATGGTTATGATAGATTCATAAAGACCGAAAGCCGGCTCGGGCACGATGACTTCGTCACCCGGATTGAGCACACCGAACAAAGCAGTGAACAAAGCCTCGGTCGCACCTATTGTGATAATGATTTCGTCAGGTGAATAGCAAACGCCGTTTTTTTCTTTTTCAAACGCACTTACCGCTTCAAGCAGTTCGGGACTTCCGTTGTTTTGAATATAATGCGTGTCGCCGCTGTCAAGCGACTGCTTTGCCGCAGCGCGGATATTTTCCGGCGTTTCAAAATCAGGCTCACCGAGCGTCAGCGCAATACAGCCGGGCGTCTGCTTCGCCTTCTGGCTGAACACACGAATGGCACTGCGCTTTAAATTATACAGCGAAGAATTGAGAAACTGTTCCATTTGAGATTCCCTTTCATTTGCGAAATTCCGGGAAAATATCAAGCGTTGCAAAATAATCCTCGGGTCTTTGCGCTCTTCTGATAATTCTTACATTTCCGCCTTTTTCCAAAAGAAGCTCGGCACATTTGAGCTTACCATTATAGTTATAGCCCATGGAATAGCCGTGCGCACCGGCGTCATGGATAACGGCGATGTCGCCGATTTGCGTTTTCGGGAGCATTCTGTCAACGGCAAACTTATCGTTGTTTTCGCAAAGAGAGCCGGTAACATCATACATCGTATCTTTCGGTGCGTCTTCCTTTCCGAGAATGGTGATGTGATGATAAGCGCCGTAGATTGCCGGGCGCATCAGGTCACAGGCTGAAGCGTCAAGACCGAGATAGTTTTTATAGGTATTCTTTTCATGGAGCACGGTTGAAACAAGATAGCCGTACGGTCCGGTTACAAATCTTCCCATTTCTGTAAAAATGGAAAGCTCCATGCCGTTTGCTTCGATAAGTTCCTTATAAACCGCTTCAACCTTTTTGCCGATTTTCAAAATATCAACCGCTGTTTCCTCCGGCTTATAAGGGATTCCGATTCCGCCCGAAAGATTCACAAACGAGAGCGTGACGCCGGTTTCTTTTTTAATTTCAAGTGCAAGAGAAAAAAGTTCTTTTGCAAGGGTCGGGTAATAATCTTCATTGAGAGCGCATGAAGCGAGCATGGCATGAACGCCGAACTTTTTGGCACCCAACCCCGAAAGCTTCTGAACACTTTCAAGAAGCTGATTCTTTGTCATGCCGAATTTGGACTGTTTCAGCTGACCCATAATATCATTTTGAACAATAAAATCTGTGCCGGGATTATATCGGAAACAAACCGTTTCGGGTATTCCGGCATTTTGCGCAAGAAAATCAATATGGCTGCAATCGTCAAGATTGATGATGGCGCCCGTTTTTTCGGCAAGAATATAATCTTCTTTCGGTGTATCATTTGAGCTGAACATAATTTCGTTTCCCGTTACACCGATTTTCTGTGCCATTGTCAGTTCTGTGCTGCTTGCACAGTCAAGACCGCAGCCGAGAGAATGAAGAATTCTGAGAATTGCAGGATTAGGCGTTGCCTTCACCGCAAAATATTCCTTGAAGCCTTTATTCCACGAAAAAGCTTCTTTAATCCTTTCAACGCACTGAATAATACCTTTTTCATCATAAAGATAAAACGGCGTTTTGAAGGTTCTTTCAATTTGTCTGATTTTTTCCTCGTTAAAAGGAAGCGTATAGTCGTTCATTTGTTTTACCTCCCGGTCGCCACAGGGCGACGCTACGATTTCGCACTGTCTTTTTCTCGCAGCGTAATGTAAAAATTGGCACTTTCTTTCGTAAACATGCAGGCGATGCTTGCCAAAAAACTTTACTCTTTTTGCACTGACTTCACGCCGCGGTGTAATTGTAAAGTCTTTTTCTTTATATCCCGCGTGAGCATGCAAGCGGTGCTTGCCGCACAACTTCTGCGGGCAATCAGCAACATTGTTTGGTTGACGGCTTACACCGTCAATCAGGAAACCCCCGGCGAGGGTTTCCTACGGTAAAACAATCTACCGGACTGTTTTACCTACCTTCCTGCGCTATTTGAATCACAAGGATTTCGCCGTCTGCGGACGGCGCCAAGGGGCTTTGCCCCTTGACCTCACAAGCTTTTTTGTAAAAAAGCTTGGCAAAAAACTTTACTCTTTTTGCACCGACTTCACGCCGTGGTGAAATTGTAAAAGCTTACAACTCTCAGCCATCGCGTCAGCAAGCGGGCGGTGCCTGCTATATGTTTCTCAGTGCGTCAAGAAGCGCGGTTTTTGCGCTGGTCTTTTCGTCTTTCATCTTGATTACCCTTGCCGGTGTTCCGGCAACAACAGCATTTTCGGGAACATCTTCCAGAACAACCGCACCTGCGGCAACCACTGCATTTTTGCCCACATGAACGCCCTCAACAACAACGGCGTTCGCACCAACAAGAACATTGTCTTCAACAATAACGGGGGTTGCGCTTGCCGGCTCAATAACGCCCGCAAGAACGGCACCCGCGCCGATATGGCAGTGCGCGCCGACTGTGGCTCTGCCGCCGAGAACAGCACCCATGTCAATCATGGTGCCCTCACCGACAACTGCGCCGATGTTGATGACCGCGCCCATCATAATAACGGCATTTTTTCCGATTTCAACCTGTTCGCGGATTATGGCACCCGGCTCGATTCTTGCCGGAATATCCTTGATGTCAAGCATCGGAACACCGCTGTTTCTTCTGTCGTTTTCAATCACAACATCTTCAATTTTATCCTTGTTTTCTTCAAGAATCGTTTTAAGTTCATTCCAATCGCCGAAAACAATTTTGTCTCCTGCGCCGAAAACCTTTGAACTGCCGTAATCAATGCTTTCTTTTTCTTTCACATAAAGCTTTACGGGCGTTTTCTTTTCTGATTTTGAAATGTATTCGATGATTTCATATGCGTCCATGTTTCTTCCTCGCTTCATTCAAGAATATTGTCCATATTGTAATATCCGGGAACCTGCTTAATTAAAAAGTCAGCCGCCGAAAGCGCACCGTCTGCAAAAAGGGCTCTGTTTTCCGACTGATGCGTAATCGTAATCACCTGAGAATCGGTTGCAAAAATAATTTCGTGCGTTCCGACCTCGCCGCCCATTCGAATGGAATGGATTCCGATTTCCTCTTTGGTTCTTTTGCCGTTTTCATGTCTGCCGATGTTATAAGTACTTTCGGGGCGAACGCTTTTGATTGCGTCTGCAAGAAGCAAAGCGGTTCCGCTCGGAACATCAAGCTTGCGGTTATGATGCTTTTCAACAATTTCAATGTCGGCGTCGGGAAAAGCCTTTGCGGCAATTTTTGCAAGACAGCCGACAAGGGCAACACCAAGCGCCATGTTTCCGCTTTTGAAAACGGGAACTTTTTTTGCCGTTTCGTTGATTTTTGCCGTTTCTTCCTGCGTCTGACCGGTGGTTGAAATAATAATCGGCAAACCGCGCTTTACGGCATAATCGCAGATGTCGTTGGTTGCGCTGTGGTGAGAGAAGTCAATAATCATGTCTGCCTCACCGTCAAATTCGTTGATGTTTTTAAAAATTAAATTTTCGCTGTCGGTTTCAAATTCGGCGCTTACCTTTGCGGCGATTTCCTTGCCCTCGGTTTTTTCAATCAGAGAGCAAAGCACCTGACCCATTCTTCCGCCTGCACCGTTAACAATTATTTTCATCTTTCTTCCACCTTAAACATCAAGACCTTGCTTACGCATACATTCAAGAAGAACTTCTTCATGCTGCTTTTCCATCGGCGTAAGCGGAAGACGAACATAATTTTCGCAATAGCCGAGCGCTGCAACGGCAGCCTTTGCCGGAATCGGGTTAACCTCGCAGAAAAGCGCCTTGATAAGATCGAACATTTCGCACTGCATATCCATGCTGCCCTTAACATCGCCGGCAAAGAATTTGTCGCAAAGCTCAACCGTCTTTTTCGGAAGAATATTGGAAAGCACGGAAATGACGCCGCTGCCTCCTGCAGCAAGAATCGGAACAATCTGATCATCGTTACCCGACCAGATGTCAAGCTTATCGCCGACAAGCGCCTTTGTTTCAACAATTTTTGCAATGTTGCCGTTTGCTTCCTTAATTCCGGTTATCATCGGGTGTTCGGCAAGCTTTGCATACGTTGCCGGCTCAATGTTAACGCCTGTTCTTGACGGAACGTTATAAAGAATAATCGGTTTTGTTGAAGCGTCTGCAATGGTTTCAAACATCTTGACAAGACCGTTTTGCGTTGCCTTGTTATAATACGGTGTGACAACAAGCATGGCATCATAACCGATTTCGCAGGCAAATTTTGTCAGTTCAATTGCATAAGCCGTATCGTTGGAACCGGTTCCCGCAATCATCGGTACTCTGCCGCCGACAACATCATAAGCAAATTTAAGCGCAGCTCTGTGCTCTTCGTCAGAAAGGGTTGAACCCTCGCCGGAAGTTCCGCAGATAACAAGAGCGTTGATACCCTCTTCAACCTGCCAGTTGAGAAGCCTTTCAAAATTTTCATAGTCAATTCCGTTTTCGTTAAGCGGTGTTACAAGAGCAGTTGCCGCTCCCTTAAAGACAGATTTTGTTTTCATGATCAAAAAACTCCTTTACTTTTGCCGCCTTTGGCAGCCTTATTTTCCGATATATTGCAATAAAAAATGACCGAATGCATCGGCCATTATAATACAGTTCAATTCACACAACAACGCTCTGTTATGATTTTGACAATTATAATAGCACTCCGCAAAATGCGACAGTCACATGAATCTTATTTCATGTGCCCAAGAAAGCTTTCGCCAAAGCCCCTTTCGGCAACGCTCCCTTTCGCCGGCGGCGGATTTTTGCGAAAATCCGTTTTTGCCGCGGTTACTGATGAGACGATGCGCCTCTATCTTTAATTGAAATATTCGGTTGCTTAATAATATAACACCATAACCGGGTTATGTCAAGGTCTAAACACAAAATAATGAGATTTTTTGAAAAAATAATTAATTCTGATATGAAACAAAACAAAGAATTATGCAGGCAGAGGGAATACCGAAAACAAAAAATATTCCTCTGCCTGCACATATAGGGTGTGAACAAGAATTTGTAGTTATCGAATTCAATCAGGTAATGTTACCGTTTTTGTCGCATTTCAAGGTAACCGACATCGGGATAGACTGTACAACCTCTCCGAGCACTTTTCTGACAGCAGTTGCCGTTGCTTTTGCGGTTGCACCCGAACGGGTTGCCGACGGCGAAGAAATTGACCAGCCGCTTGCATTGGAAGTTGCACTGTAACTTGCACTGGTGCATGTTGCGCTTACCCCGACATTGATGCTGAATGTTGCCGTTAAAGTAAGCTTACAAAGAGCAAAACCGTCCGAGTCATAAACATACGCCGTTTTGGACTTGGTTTTTGTTGTGGTGGAACGCGCCGATGCCTGATCTTCCTCCATTTTGATAACGATATAATATCCGTCATCAAGATAAATTACCTCCTGCGACGGCGAAGAACTGTCTTGCGCCGAAACACAATAAGCGGAAAATCCGAACAGGACGGTCAACACCATAAAAAATGAAACAATTTTTCTCATAAATCTTCTCCTCCTTTTTGTTTTTGCCGTTTGCGGCAATTGATTTATAAATCTTTTCTAATTTTAATAATATTCCGGAACATAAATTGCCGTTCCTTCCTGATAATCATAGGTTACTCCTGTTGTAGTCCGGGTTTCCTCCGGATCTTCGGCAGGTCCGACAACAACATAATATACCTCTGATTTCGTTTTTTGCAAAACCACATGGTCATAAATTAAAAGCCCAAAAGAAAGCACAATCAAAATGCACAAAATGATAATCAGCACAATTTTGCTCTTCTTATGCTTTTTGAATTCGGCAGGATCAATTGAATCGCTGAGCTCTTTTGCCGCTTCTTCCGGTTTACCGAAAGTTTCAAAAAGATCGTCAAAGCTTGCATTTTCATTTTGCTCAAAAAAATCATCAATTGATTTTGAAAGCCGGTCAAGCGCTTTTTTCTTTCCTTTTCTGCTGCATCTGATGTGTTTTGAAACGGTATATAAATAATTCTTTTTATCGTCCTTACTGATCAAATTCTGCACCTCCTCATTCAATAACACTGAAGATATTGTTGATGCCTTTGATCAGTAAATCATAATCACTTTTCATAGAAAAATAATATTGTCTCCCTTTGTCGGTGATATGAAAAAACTGTCTTCGTCTTCCGCAGTCGATTTTTTTGCCGTTTTCACAAATATAACCGTTATCAATCAGCCTGTATATTGCAGCATAAGGATAGGAAATTTTGTAAGCGCCCTGAGAATATGTTTCAAGCTTTTCAAGTATTTCAAAAATATGCATATCCTGTTTATTCAGCAAAGCAAGAAGCATCATTTCCGTAACGGCCTTTTTCATGTTTTCCGTAACAGTGCTTGAACTTTTCTCACCGGACAAACAGATCACCTCTTGATTTGATAAGTTAATTATACATGAATGAACACATAAAATCAATAGATTTTCCGCAAAAAATTTCAATAACTGTTTTTTTGTATTAACAAATTTTATTGAAATAATAAGAAAATTGTAGGAATATGTCCGAAATTTATATATCAAAGCACACCGTCTCTATGACGTTTGCATCGTATGCAAACAGGTGCAATTTTCTGCTGTGCTTTGATTTTGATTTCGTACAATCGCTGATTTTACTTGTAAATATGACCAAACAATGCTATACTTGATTAAACTTACATTCAAATCTTATTATACTATTGAAAGAGGGTTGCTTATGGTTTCGGTTGCTCTTGCTGCCTATAAGGGCGAAAGATA
>JBJFHW010000249.1:0-2152 GCA_051893965.1 Acutalibacteraceae bacterium | reverse complement strand
CAGGCTCATCAAAGCCATTTTCTTCAAAATAGGTTTCGGCTTCAACAAAGGTCATTGCAACGGTTTCTTCTTCGTTCGCATCGGTGGGTACCGTATCATAATATGCCGTCAAAGTGTTTACGGCAAGGGTTTCTTCGTCCTCAACTGCAAGCGAAGCGGTTTCTGAAGCCGGCTCAAACGCTTTCATCTCGGACAAAGCCGCGTCCGCATCAAAATCTTGCGCTTCGGTATCAAGACCCACAAAAGCCTGTGCTGCCTGCATGGCCGCGGTGTAATCTTCAGCCTGCTGACTGTATGCCGACGAACCAATACCGAACAAATGCCAGCCGTCGCCAAACACGCCGTCGTTTGCCCAGTCTGTTGCCCAACCGCCGACCGTTGTGACCGAAATATAATATACGCAGAACATGATCAGTGCAAAAATCGGAAGAGCCGCAAAACGGTTTGTGACAACTTTGTCAATTTTATCGGAAGTTGAAAGCTTGCCCTTATTTTTCTTTTTATAGCAGCCTTTGATAATTTGTGCAATATAAACATAGCGTTCATTTGTGATGATACTTTCGGCATCATCGTCCAATTCCTCTTCCGCCGCCGAAATATCTTTTTCGATGTGCGCGCACAGATCGTCGCCCAGATTCAGTTTGGCAAGCACTTTTTCATCGCGTTCGAAAATCTTGATTGCATACCATCTTTGCTGTTCTTCCGGCAAATCGTGAACCGCCGCTTCTTCAATATGCGCGATTGCGTGTTCAACAACGCCCGAAAAGGTGTGCATCGGAACGGTTTTTCCGCTTTCGGCCGCTTCAATTGCGGTTTCTGCCGCCTGCATGATTCCCGTACCTTTCAGTGCGGAAATTTCAACAACCTTACAGCCGAGCGCCCTTGAAAGCGCTTCGGTGTTGATTTTATCGCCGTTCTTTCTGACAATATCCATCATGTTGATTGCAACCACAACGGGAATTCCGAGTTCGGTCAGCTGTGTTGTCAGATATAAATTTCTTTCAAGGTTCGTTCCGTCAACAAGGTTCAGTATTGCGTCCGGTCTTTCGCCGATCAGATAGTTTCTTGCAACAACCTCTTCGAGCGTATACGGCGAAAGCGAATAAATACCGGGCAAATCGGTTATTGTGACGCCCTCATGCTTTTTGAGTTTGCCTTCCTTTTTTTCAACCGTAACACCCGGCCAGTTTCCGACAAACTGATTTGAGCCTGTCAGCGCATTGAACAGCGTTGTTTTGCCGCAGTTCGGATTTCCCGCAAGAGCAATTTTCAGTTCCATTTTTCTCACCTTTCGTAAAAAAATATATTGATTAATTGTTAGCATACGCTAACTGTGTGTCTGAATAAAACGGGGTTTTCTCGCCCCGGGATTATTACTCAATTTCAATCATTTCGGCATCTGCCTTACGAAGAGAAAGCTCATAGCCGCGAACGGTTATTTCAATCGGATCGCCGAGCGGTGCAACCTTACGCACATAAATTTCCGTGCCCTTGGTGATGCCCATATCCATAATTCTGCGCTTGACAGCGCCCTGTCCGCCGAGCTTTGTGACTTTTACGGTTTCGCCGATTTTGACCTCTTTCAGTGTTCTCATAAATACACAGCCTTTCTTTATAGTTTGGAGTGTGGAGTGTGGAGTTAACCCACTTTTATTGTTAAGTCAGCGCATAGGGTAGCCAATAGTGTCAGAGGATCGGTAAGTGCAAAATGGGAAAAGCTCTGCAACGGCGCCCGTGCGGCGCAGCCGCACACTTGAAACTGCCTTGCAGTTTCAAGAACAAAACCGAAGGTTTTGTCGGGGCGCCGCCCCGGTTGGTTCATGCACACGCCAATCGTCACTGCAAGGTAAAATTCTGCTAGGTTTGCTCCCTGAGACGGCTAACACCGCCACCTCCCTCACGAGGGAGGCTAAATTGCTTTTCTCTCCGGTCATTGACACTTGACTCCCTCTTTGAGGGAGCTGTCACGAAGTGACTGAGGGAGCGTTCACCAATAAACTATAATTTGCAAGCGCTTTTTCATTGACGGTTTCACCGTCAATCAGGAAACCCCCGGCGAGGGTTTCCTACGGCTAAACAGTCCACCGGACTGTTTAACCTACCTTCCTGCGCTATTTGAAGCATTAGGATTTCGCCGTCTGCGGACGGCGCC
>JBJFHW010000248.1:0-2157 GCA_051893965.1 Acutalibacteraceae bacterium | reverse complement strand
AAAGCCAGAACAATATAAAGGATAACGGCGCCGATCATCGTTGCAACGGTGGCGTCTATCATATCCATCATCGTATCCCAAAGCGGGAACTGTCCCTCGCCGCCGAGCGCGCCGTGGCCGAAAATTCTGAACCAGATGTCATCCTGAAACGGCGCATAGTAATAGCATTGGTTTTGCGAGCCTGTCAGAAAATCGCCCACGAATTCCGTGATTTCCCAAAGAACGATTACGACAAACGAAAATGACCAACCGCAGAAAGCGCCGAGCGACGGCGAATAATACGGCTTTTTGCCGCCTTTGGAATCCATCGCTTTGAAGATATAATACCCGGCAATGACAGCGCCGAAGCCGGAGAAAATGTGCAGAATTCTGTCGTACTTAAAAATATAGGAATAAGCATTCAGGAAGTTTCCGAAAAAGGTTCCGGCAAGCTCAAAAAAGCCGATGATGTGCTGACAGCGAAAATCCAGTCTTGCCAGAAAGCTGTTTCTCGGTGCAATGAACTTGATAAGCGTCATGGCATACAGCGAAAGCATGTTGATAAAGCACATAACCCTTTCGTTCGGGTCGTTATGAAAAATGACCGCATATAAAAGCAATAGCCTTACAATCCAGATGATGATGTATTCAACAACGGTGATGTCATCAAAAATCATCTTCCATGTTTCTTTCACTCTCTTTTTTAATTTCATATATTCTATCCTCCGAAAAGCATTGGCAGAAATTGCCGAAAAATGCCGCTTGATAATTGCCGCAGAATAATATACACGATAAATCTCGGAAAGTAAATAAAAGTTAAGCAATTGTAATCAATTCTTAACTATTTTAAAAATTGTTTTTAAGTATAATTGAAGAAATACGGCTATAATCTGTTACTCACAGTCTGTACGGATTGATTTTGCAGGTAAATATAGTTTTTTTTAAAAAAATGATGAAATATTTTTCAATATATGTTAGAATATTATGATTAATGTTTATGAGGTGACACGAAAATGGGATTACTCAAAAAACTGTTCGGAGATTATTCATCAAAAGAAATTAAACGCATAAAACCCACTGTTGAAAAGGTACTCGGCTATGAAGAGGAATATGCTGCTCTTTCAGACGGTGACCTGAAAGCAAAAACCGAAGAATTCAAAAAAAGAATTGCTGACGGCGAAAGTCTTGACAGTATTCTTCCCGAAGCGTTTGCGGTTTGCCGCGAAGCGAGCTGGAGAGTGCTCGGCATGAAGCATTTCCCGGTTCAGATTGAGGGCGGTATTGTTCTTCATCAGGGAAGAATTGCCGAAATGAAAACAGGTGAAGGTAAAACGCTTGTTGCAACCTTGCCGGCTTATCTGAATGCGCTGACCGGCAGAGGCGTTCACATCGTCACGGTTAACGATTATCTTGCACGACGCGACAGCGAATGGATGGGAAAAGTATATCGTTTCCTCGGTCTTTCTGTCGGACTGATTGTCAACGGTCTTGACACCGAAGAAAGAAGAAAGGCCTATGCCGCCGACATCACCTACGGCACCAACAATGAAATGGGCTTTGATTATCTGAGAGATAACATGGTTCAGTATATTGAAGAAAAGGTTCAGCGCGGTCATTATTTTGCAATCGTCGATGAGGTTGACTCAATTCTTATTGATGAAGCGAGAACGCCGCTGATCATTTCCGGTATGGGCGAGCAGTCCAGCCAGCTTTATTCTCTTGCAAACGATTTTGTAAAGCGCCTGAAATGTCTGCGTATTGCCGAAGCGGACACAAAAACCAATCTGGAAGATCTGGCAAAAGATGCCGACGCCGACTATATCGTTGACGAAAAGGCAAGAACCGCCATGCTCACGGCAAGCGGTATTGAAAAAGCGGAAAAATATTTCAACATTGAAGATTTAAGCTCCCCTGAAAATCTGACCCTTTCCCATCATCTGAACATCGCAATCAAGGCGCACGGCGTCATGAAGCGTGACATTGACTATGTTGTCAAAGACGGTCAGGTTCTCATCGTTGATGAATTTACCGGCCGTATCATGATCGGCAGACGCTATAACGAAGGTCTGCATCAGGCTCTTGAAGCAAAAGAGGGCGTTAAAATCGCAAAGGAAAACAAAACCCTTGCAACCATCACTTTCCAGAACTATTTCCGTCTTTATGAAAAGCTTTCCGGTA
>JBJFHW010000247.1:0-2163 GCA_051893965.1 Acutalibacteraceae bacterium | reverse complement strand
TGCGGACGGCGACAAGCTTTTTTGTAAAAAAGCTTGAGCAAAAAACTTTTCTCCTGTTTTCGCTTAGTTTCCGTCGCGGCATTATTGTAAAGATTATCACAATCTGTCCCGCGTGAGTCCTGCGGGCGTTGCCCGCACCCACAAGCTTTTTTGTAAAAAAGCTTGGCAAAAAACTTGCTCATTTTTGCTCTCACTTTACCTCGCGGCGTATTCGGTAAAGTTCATCGCTCTCTGCCCCGCATAATATCTGTGGGCATTGTCCGCCCGCTCGGGCGTACCTTTCTTGAAAGAAAGGCACCAAAGAACTTTACTCATTTTACAGCTTTTTACTCTCTGTAATGCTTATAGCCCGGGTGCTTGCCGGTGATGCCGTAATATTTTCGCAAATCAATCAGCTTTTGAATGT
The DNA here is from genome assembly GCA_051893965.1 of Acutalibacteraceae bacterium. GTDB lineage: Bacteria > Bacillota > Clostridia > Oscillospirales > Acutalibacteraceae > UBA6857. Next base: position 1,757 of record JBJFHW010000247.1, on the reverse strand, counting down.
TCTCTTCGGAGATTTCCTTTTCGCCGCCTAAAAGATGCGCCGTCAGACTGATTTTAGCAAACAGCTCCAGCGTCTCCATGCGGTAATATGCCGTGATTGCGTCCGAACCGACCGTCAGTGCGCCGTGGTTCGCAAGCAGAAGAACATCATGCTCCTGAAGATAGGGTGCAATCGAGTCGGGCACTTCATAAGTTGACGGTGTGCCGTAAGGTGTTACGGGAATGGAGCCGATTGCTGCAACGGTTTCAATCATTGTATAGCGGTCAAGCGGAACATGCGCCACCGCATAGCCTGTTGCCGTGGGTGGGTGAGCGTGAAGCACTGCACCGACATCGTCGCGCTCTTGATAGCAGCGCAGGTGCATTTTGATTTCAGATGACGGACGGTAGCCGTTTTCCGCTTCAAGCACCTTACCCTCGCTGTCAATCACAACAAGCTTGTCGGGGGTGATAAAGCTTTTGCTGATGCCTGTCGGCGTGGCAAGAAAATTGCCGTCCGGCAGTTTTACGGAAAGATTTCCGTCGTTTGCCGCAACCCAACCCAGCTGCCACATCTTATGACAAATATCACACATGATTTCTCGTGTTTCCATGTAATCCATTTCGTTTTACTTCCTTTCGTAATTAATCTGTTACAACGCCTTTTTGCAAAAGGATGTTCGCATAAAGTGCGCTTTCGCCAGTTGCAATAATCGCATATGCTCCTTTTGCACGCTCATAAAAATCAAAGCGTTCAATATATTCAACCGCATTTTCCGCACGGTCATCATATTTTTTCAGCGTGTCAAAATAGGTGTTCCAGATGGGTGTTTCAACCGTGTCGCCCGGAACAACCTGCATCAGTCCGACCGGCTTTTCAACATAGGTATCAAGCGGCATGAGTTTCAGCACCGCATCAAGAATTTCGGGAACGCCGTGTCCGTCCATGCGAATGACAACCGCATTTTTACCGACCGAGCAGGAGGGAAAATTGCCGTCTGAAATAACGATTCTGTCTCCGTGACCCATTTCGCAAAGTACCTTTAAAAGCTCGGGAGGCAGAATTTTCGGAATACCTTTTAACATAAGCCTGTCACCTCTTTAATTTTTTCATAAGCTTCGCTGATTTGCACTTCGTCGCCGCCGGGTGTATATTTCGTCACCTTGTCACAGCGGCAAATCAGTTCGCGTGCCTGTTTTAAGTCTTTCAGCTCGCCGAGAGCCAGAAGCTGCAAAACCAGATTGCCGTAAACAGTTGCTTCAACAGGGCCTGCAACCACCTCTTTGCGGCACACATCGGCAGTAAGCTGACACAAAAGCGTATCCTTAACGCCGCCGCCGACAATGTGAAGCGACGGATAATTTTTGCCCGTGCAGCTTTCAATCTGATTGGAAGCAAAACGGTATTTCATCGCAAGACTGTCATAAATACAGCGCAGTATTTCGCCTTTTGTCTGCGGTACGAACTGACCGGTCTTTTTGCAGTAATCCGCAATGCGGCTGGGTATGTTTCCGGCGGGAACGAACAAGTCATCGTCCGGGTCAATGAAACAGCGGTTCGGCTGTGCCGAGCGCGCAAGCGTTTCCATTTCGGCAAACGAAAGCTCCTCGCCCTCTTTTTTCCATTGGCGGCGTGTTTCCTGAATCAGCCAAAGACCGATGATGTTTTTCAAAAATGACGCTTTGCCGCCGTAGCCGCCCTCATTGGTAACATTAAAGTGCTCTGCCGTTTCATTGATTAATGCTTCCGGAAGCTCCGTTCCCAGAAGCGACCAGGTG